>CAYMQP010000176.1:0-8046 GCA_964392505.1 uncultured Bacteroidales bacterium | reverse complement strand
GCAGGAATTGGTTTATAGCGCGGAAAAATTCGATTTTCCAATTCACAAACCTATATATCAGCTTACAAACGATCAATATGAACTGTTATGGAAAGGTAATCGTTATTTTTCTGGAATAAACAAGTTTTTCGAATACCTCGAAAGTAAAAAGTACAAAATCCAATACCGGGTAATGCTTGCCCGATACCGGGGCAAAACCATATGTCCTGAATGCCGTGGCAAAAGATTAAAAAAAGAGACTGCCTTTGTAAGAGTTGCAGGTTATACAATCCAGGATCTAATAGATGTTTCAGCTGATAAACTGCTTGATATTTTTAAATCCATTCAGCTTAATTATTATGAGCAAAAAGTCGCCGGCCGGTTGCTACTTGAAATTCGAAACCGTTTGGAATACCTCTGCGATGTCGGATTAGGATACCTCACCCTCAATCGCTTATCATCGACCCTTTCAGGAGGTGAATCACAGCGTATTAACCTTTCAACCATGCTTGGTAGTAGTCTTGTAGGTTCACTTTATGTGTTGGACGAACCCAGTATAGGATTGAATCCGCGCGATACCAACCGGTTAATTTCTGTGTTAAACCGACTTCGCGATATAGGAAATACCATATTAGTGGTTGAACATGAAGAAGAAATCATCAAGCAATGCGATGAGATTATTGATATTGGTCCGTTAGCCGGCCGGCATGGGGGAGAAATTGTATTTGCAGGACCATATAAAAAACTGAAAAAGGAAAGTACAGGTCTTACAGCCAAATATCTTACAGGTAAAGAAAAAATTACTCTTCCTGAAAAAAGAAGAAAATGGAATAATTCTATTAAAGTTATCGGAGCCCGGGAAAATAACCTAAAGAATATCGATGTTACCATACCATTGAATGTCATAACGGTTATCACAGGTGTAAGTGGATCGGGCAAGTCATCGCTGATTGGTGATATTTTATTTCCTGCCCTAACTAAAATTATTGGTGGATATGGGGAGAGGAGTGGAAAATTCAGCCGGTTGGAGGGAGATATCGATACTTTGTCTGCTGTACAATTTATCGATCAGAATCCAATAGGGAAATCATCCCGATCGAATCCGGTCACTTATATGAAGGCTTATGATGAGATACGAAAACTTTGGTCAAATCAACCTTATGCCATAACCAACGGATACAAACCTGCCCACTTTTCTTTTAATGTCGATGGCGGACGATGTGAAGAATGCCAGGGCGAAGGTGTTATCAGAGTCGAAATGCAGTTCATGGCCGATGTTATTTTAACCTGTGAGCATTGCCATGGACAACGCTTCAAGGAAGATATTCTTGAGGTGCGATACCGTGGTAAGAATATTTATGAATTACTTGAAATGACGGTTAATGAAGCCATAGAGTTTTTTTCAGGAAAAGGCTCGTCAATGGAGAAGAAAATTATCAATAAACTTTCTCCTTTAGCAGCCGTCGGATTAGGTTATGTGAAGTTAGGACAATCATCAAGTACACTAAGCGGAGGAGAAAGCCAGCGTGTAAAACTTGCCTCTTTTTTAGCCCTTGAAAAAAACAACCCGACTTTGTTCATATTTGATGAACCAACTACAGGATTGCATTTTCATGATATCCGAAAGCTGCTTGAATCGTTCAATGCACTTATTGAAAAAGGACACTCTATTGTAATTATCGAACACAATCAGGAAATAATAAAATGTGCCGACTGGGTAATAGATTTAGGCCCGGAAGGAGGCGACGAAGGAGGTTACCTGGTATTTTCAGGCAAACCTGAAGATTTAATAAACTGTAACGAATCCTATACAGCAAAATTTTTGAAGCCGAAGCTAAATAGGTAAAGAGCTATCAAATCGATAATAAATTAGGGTCACGAAATGTCGTGACCCTAATTAGTTTTTAAAAGAATATCCAAAATCGGGAATTAAATATGATCCTGGATGTATCCGAATACCCTTTGAATAATGTCAATAGCCCATTGGAAGGGATCGCGGCGTATTTTTTTCTCTTCTTCGCCAACTTTAAAAAACAGGCCATCCATGGCTTTACCTGTAACAAATTCACCTATATCGGTATTTACAGGTTCTATATCGTCCCATAGGTCGAGTATATCGATGCTATTATATGTATTTGCTGCAGTATTATAAGCCGAAGTAACTCCATTCCAAATGCTGTAAGCCGAAGTATTAAACACAAGTGGCTTCTGCAAAGCTTCATTCATAGGTTCGCTGAAAACTCCAATCAAAGCAGTCTTTGTTTCCCTTTCCATATAATGTGTTGCAGCAAGCGAATCGAATGGTTCATCACTGGCACTTTTTGTTGCTGTGGGAACCTTGCCATTTAATATATCCCATCCATCAGATATACTTAAGCTGGTAATGGCATCTCCGAGTATCGGGAGTGCATCGTCGGCGGCATCTTCGGCCGATCGATTTATTGATAGTACCAATTTTTCAAGTTCACCTTCAATAAAAGATTTTGTTCCCGGTACATAACTATCGAGAGTAGTTAAATTATCATAAATGACATCTGCTTCTGGAGGAAGTAGTATTTTTACAGCCTCGTCAAGATAATATCCATCAAGGGCTGAAAGTTTTGTTGTTGATGAATCGGCGCCAATCTGTAATGCCGTTTTTAATCCTTCGATGATCTCGGCTGTCGTTAAACCATCATCATCATCGGGATTGAAATATTCGCAGGAAGGAACTAAAAAGAGCATTAAAAATGAAAACGCAACTAATACTTTTCTCATGGCTCTATATTTTAAAATTCTTATTACTCTAACGAAAAACATGCCAATTTGATTCAAATTATCTGATATTTTTCAAAAAAAAAGCCTGCGATATGTTAACAGGCTATAATATAATCTCTATAAAAAATACGTTACTCGGCTTTTTCTTTAAATCCAAACATAATAGCTACACAACCACTTGCAGGATACTCCGATTGTTCGTTACTAGTGGGTACTTTAACCGTTATTTTAAGTTGTTGGCTGGCTTCCAGCTGAAAATCCCATACTCTTTCCAAATTATTTTTCGTATTATCGTACAAGACATTCTTATATGCGTCAATAACTTTAAATTCGATATCAGGTAAAGCATCGGAACCACAAACAACTAAACGATAATGTTGCCCCGAATAGAATGTTTTATATAGCTCGGCTTCCTCTCCTTCAGTAAGAATTGCGGCATGATAGTTTCCATCATGAATATAGGGTATAAGCTCTAACTTGCATATCTTCTTTGCAAAGCCTTTACATTGTGCCGAAGCATCTAGGTAACTAAAAGCTATTACAAAAATCAGGGCTATCAGATGGTAAGTTCTTCTCATGATATCTTATTTTATTGTATAAAGCTGGTTCTGAGATTTTCAACAACTAACTGAATTTGTCTAAAATCTTCAAGCGTAACACTAACCTTTGTTTGTGATTTGATGGTAGTAACATTGGCTTCGTTGGTATTTACCGATTCGGTCTCTGTTGTTTCAACTGTAACTTTATCAAATGCCTTTTTTAAATCCTGTAACTCAGAAATAAGTTCAAGGATATCTTCATTGGACTCTCCGGCAGTATTTTCTTTATTATCGTCGAGCATGCGCTGAACTATATTAAATGATAATTTCTGCTCCAGAATGCGATCGACAAGTTTATTGCCTTCAATACTCTTATCACCTATCAGTTTAGTTGCAAGGTATAAGCCTTCGATCCAACCTCCTACAAGTACAATTGCAGCTACATCCTGTCGTTCATTTTCTTTAAGGTATGAACTGGAATTCAGGAAAGTCTCAGAGATGATGTCCATAACAATATCACGATTCTGAAGATTATTTTCCAGTCGGTTCATAGTTTCATTATCGATGGCATCGTTAATATCGAGTCCTTCAGCCATTTTTCTCGCAGCTGTCATGTAGTTGATGGAAGTCTGAGTTTGGTCAAACAGGCTGGCAAAACTTAAATCGGTAGTATAAATCCCAAGATTCAGCGCAAGAGCCTTATTGGTAGTATATTTCGTGACATTATCCAGTGAATTTAGCAATTCCTCATCATACTCAGCACCTGCCGATTTTATTAGCATGGCTGTTTCAAGAGGTGAAGGAAGTGAGTAAAAAATCTTTTTTGCCTTGTCGATATCATCGAAAATATCGTCTTCAGTTACAAAATCTTCGATATTCACATCCTGGGAAGCCTTTTTACTTTCCGATTTACAGCCAAAAAGTCCGAAAAGAATTGTTGAAGCCAGGAAGAGAGGTATTAAAAAAAGATTGAATTTATGGGTCATTTGTTGACTTTTTTTGGTTCTATTTTTTCCGCAAAACCTGATGTTCGTAGTAAAATTAATATTTTTTTTTAATTTTCAAAATTGCTAAATCGTGCATTACAGAAGTATTTATCAAGAATTAGTAGTTAGTTATTTTGTCGGTTAATAATGCATGATACTTAGGATCGACCTTGATATTCCAACCAATATGATACTTTGTATACTCACCTATTCTCAGGTCGTTAATATTTTTTATATAAACGTCCTGCAGGATATCATCCGGGAATAACTTGGATGTCAGTTTTATCTTCTTCTCATTCCTTCGGTATACCTTTTTTGACAGACCGGCAAGCCTAAATAAATTCAGGATATTCTGTGCAATTATAGCTGGATATTTATAACTCACTATGGCAAAATCAATATCATCGGTTCCCAGACGATTCAAAGGAATCGATTCGTTTTAGGATGAAATTTGTTGAAAAAAAATGATAAAAAGAATTAGAACAAGTCTAATTAAATATTTCATTTAATTTTTAATTAGTAAAAAATGCGTCTGAAACAAATTTAATAAACTTAAGGTAGTTAAATATTACCAATATACATCGAATAATTAACAGCTAGTTTTAAAGACCTGAATTATAATACTTGCAATAGTTTGTAACTCCACATCGTGAACATTCAGGTTTTTTGGCCTTGCAAATATAGCGTCCGTGCAAAATGAGCCAGTGATGTGCAAGGGGACGTATATCTTTCGGAATATACCGAATGAGTTGTAATTCAGTTTGTAAGGGAGTTTTCGCATTGGTTGCAAGCCCTATGCGTTTGGCAACCCTGAATACATGTGTATCGACAGCAATTGTAGGCATATTATAAATTACCGATGCTATAACGTTAGCGGTCTTTCTTCCGACACCGGGAAGACGCTGAAGAAGTTCAACACTAGCCGGGACCTCTCCGTTAAAATCCTCGACAAGCATTCGGGCCATACCTGTTAGGTGTTTTGCTTTGCTATTCGGATAGGAACAACTCTTGATATATTGAAAAATATCATCGGGTTGGGCTCGGGCCATATCGAACAAGGTTGGATACGCTTCAAAAAGTACAGGAGTGATCATATTAACTCTCTTATCGGTACATTGAGCAGAGAGTATCACCGCAACAATAAGTTGGTAAGGATCGGTATATTGAAGCTCTGTTTCAGCATAAGGCCGCTCCTTCATAAAATATGAAATAACGCCCTCATATCGTTCCTTTTTTGTCATTTACTATTTCATTGAAAATACGAAAATAAAATTTTCAGGTACAGCACAGGATATAATGAGTATTAAAAATTGATAGAAAAAAGCTTAGTAATAAAATTCAGTTTGCTTTTGGGGTAGAATACAACCTATAAAAAGAATTACTATATTTGTACGCATATAGCAGAAACATGAAGACAAATAGGGTATATAGCTTCTTCTTTTTTTACTTTAGTGAATCGACCTGAAGGGGCATTACCATTGATATATTATAATATAAGGAAAGTCCCGCATGATCGGGACTTTTTTTTTAAAACCGTTTCAGAACTTAATGATTATGACCAACACACAAGTTAAACCCAAACGAATCGCAATTCAGGGCGGATATGGTGCCTTTCATGAAATTGCAGCCTATAAGTATTTTAAGGACGATAATATTGAAATTGTTCCCCGTAATACTTTTAAGGATCTGTTTACAGCTTTGAAAAAGGGCAAAGTCGACTATGGTATAACTGCCATTGAAAATTCGCTTGCCGGAAGCATTTTACCTAATTATAATTTGCTGTTGGAATCGAATATGAAAGTAATTGGTGAGATATTCCTGCGAATAAAACAGAATCTGGTTGCCTTTCCTGGCCAGAAACTTGATGAAATTAAAGAAGTGTTTTCACATCCGATGGCCATTCTTCAGTGCCAGCAATTTTTCGACGATTACCCTGGCATCAAACTTATCGATAGTATTGATACAGCATTGAGTGCCCAGAAAATTGCTAAAGAAAAACTCAGAGGTATTGCCGCTATTGCCAGTAATCTGGCAGCACAAAAGTTTGGACTTGAAATTCTAGCAGCCGAAATTGAAACCAACAAAAGCAATTACACCCGATTTCTTATTCTTGAAGACAAGAATGGTAGTGGATTTAATGACAAAAAAGTGAACAAAGCCTCATTGAGTTTTGCTATAGCCCATAAAATAGGAAGCCTGAGTAAAATACTTTCCATTTTCTCCTATCACGAAATAAACCTTTCAAAAATCCAATCGATGCCTATTATTGGCCGCGACTGGGAATATCAATTTTATATCGATGTTGAATTCGATAATTATGAAATGTACAAACAGTCTTTGAAGGCAGCATCTCCTTTTACATCCAATTTTCATATTCTGGGTGAATACTATAAAGGAGAAGTATCGTTTGATTAAACGTTTAGGATTGATTTTGAGTTATAAGGTTTAAAAAAATTGAAAAAATGAATATAAAACTCGATCTGGAACCATTTGCATTTGAGGGAGTATCCACACAACGACCATTGGTTATATCAGGTCCATGCAGTGCCGAGACTGAAGAACAGGTTCTTGAAACAGCCAAACAGCTGAAGGAAAGAGGAATCCATTTATTTCGCGCTGGAATCTGGAAGCCCCGGACACGTCCCAATACATTCGAAGGTGTTGGAAAGGAAGGATTACCCTGGCTTAAAAAAGTAAAAGAACAACTTGGTATGTTTACTGCCACTGAGGTTGCCAATGTAAATCATGTATTCGAAGCTTTAAAATACGGTGTCGATATATTATGGCTTGGCGCCCGAACTACTGCCAATCCGTTTGCGGTTCAGGAGTTAGCCGATGCTTTGAACGGTGTCGAAATTCCGGTAATGATTAAAAACCCCATTAATCCGGATGTCGAATTATGGATTGGGGCATTTGAAAGGTTAAACCAGGCAGGTATTAAAAAACTTGCTGCTGTTCACAGGGGATTTTCAACCTACGGAAAAACATTTTACCGTAACGATCCTCACTGGCAAATACCTATTGAGCTTAAACGTCGAATTCCTAATCTACCTATTATCACCGATCCTAGCCATATTTGCGGCAATCGCGATATGCTTTTTGAAGTATCGCAGGAAGCTATGGACCTGAACTTCGAAGGCTTAATAATTGAAACACATATCAATCCTGATAAAGCCTTAAGTGATGCCCAGCAACAAATAACTCCTGAGATGTTGAAAAAACTACTGGATAATCTGGTACTCCGAAAAGCTGATATTGAAAATACCTTTATTGCTCATACATTGGAAGACCTGCGGCAACAAATTGATAAATTTGATGATAAGCAACTTGAAGTACTGGAGAAAAGAATGAAGGTTGCCGATAAAATTGGATTTTATAAAAAGAAAAATGGAATTACAATTCTGCAATCTAGTCGCTGGGATCAGCTCCTGAATAAGCGCATTGAAGTAGGCGACAAAAAAGGTCTTAGTGAAGATTTTATTGTTAAGATATTTCGGGCAATTCACCAGGAATCGATAAACCACCAGACTAAAATAATGAACGAATAATATTAACATAGGCAGATGAAAATTATTACTGTTGAAGCAGAATCGAAACCATCCAGATTATTGATTGGCGAAAGCCTGTCGAATGTCATGAAATATGTTGGAAACCGGCACACAATATTACTTACCGATTCCAATATTCTTAAATTTTATAAAAATCAATTGCCACAGAATATACCCGTTATTGAGATGGGACTGGGAGAAAAAAGCAAAACCCTCGACACAATTGCATACATCATG
>CAYMQP010000175.1:0-8065 GCA_964392505.1 uncultured Bacteroidales bacterium | reverse complement strand
TGCATAGATTTCTGCATATGCTGCTGGTATCCAGCTCATAGGACTATATCTCTCTTCTAATCTTTTCATTGTCCTTAATGCATCTTCCCGCCTGCCAAGCAAGGCATACGCTCTGCTTTGACCACCTAAAATTTGGATTGTTATTTCGTCCTCTTCTTTATTCTCCCAGACTTTTACCCAATTCTCAAGGAGTTCTTTTTTATTATCACTTTTTTGCCAATAGGCATATTCAATATCCTCAAATTTTGATTCGAAGTCCAATTTTCTTCCAGCAAAATTTTCATAATAATAAATGGCTGTATCCAAACTTCCCATAACATGGTAAACAAGGGCGATACCTTGACCAGTTAATGTATAAAAAGGATTAAGTTCAAAAGCCTTTTCTAAGTAATACAGTGCTTTATCAAATTTCCCCAAGGACAAATAATAATAGCCATATGCACTGTATATATAGTCAACTCCTGGATTTAATTCAATAGCCCGTTGATATGCATTGCCTGCTTCTTCCCAGTTCCAATTTAAATAAGCTTCCACATGTGCTTTTGAATAGAAATAGTGGAATTCTGCTTTATCAACACATAGCTTCTTTGCTTTTTTAATCGCTTGTCTGGAAATCGGAGCCCAGATTTCCCTTGCTTCAGGCTGATTACCCCAAAGTGCCTGACTTGCAGTTACATCAGCCAGATTAGCCCAGGCCTGACCAAAAGTAGAATCTAGAGCAATCGATTTTTGGTAATACTCGATCGCTTTTAATATATCAAATTTTCTATGGTAATTTATTCCGGCTAAATAATGTTTGAAAGCTTCGGGATCCACTTCCCTCGCTGTTCCAATGCGTTCCAGATCTTCTGGCGTGATTTTTACTTTGATTGCCCCGGCAATCCTACATGCAATTTTTTTCTGCAAAGAAAGCACATCTTTGAACTCACTCTCGTAGTCTTCTGCCCAGAGATGTTCATCTGTTCTGCCGTCGATTAATTGTACATTTATTCTGATCCGATCTTCAATACGGGCAACCGATCCTTCCACAAGTGCATCGACATGCAGCATATCGGCAATCTGCGGCAAAGATTTCTCTATATTTTTAAAACGCATTATAGAAGTATGGGAAATTACTCGCAATGCTTCAATTTTTGAAAGTTCAGTGATCAGGATATCGGTCATCTGGTCGGCAAACCAGTCTTTTTCACTTCCACCGGATATATCTTTTAAGGGTAAAACAGCAATGGATTCAATGGGTGTATCTTTTTTAATTTGCTTTGTGACATAAATACCTGCCAGTGTTGCTATAACGACAATAAAACCTATTATAAAATATTTTATCATTGATTTTTTATTATATCTGACAGGCATTTGTTCCGGTTGCGATTTTTCCTGGTCAGTTTTCTTAACAGCCTGCAAATCAACCAAAACATCTTGCATCGACTGGTAACGTTCGCCGGGATCTTTGGCCAATGCTTTGTTTACTATATCTTCCAGCTTTTTTGGTATATCAGCATTTACATACTGCAGCGATTCCGGTTGTTCGTCGAGAATAGAATAAACAACAGCCATACCCCGTTTATCTGTTTTAAAAGGCCATCGGCCGGCAAGCATTTCATACAGCACCACACCCCACGACCAGATATCGGAACGGTTATCGACCTCTTCGCCTCGTATCTGCTCGGGCGACATATAGGCAATGGTGCCACTCGTTGAGTCTTTTTCCGATAGCTTATCTTTTATCTGTAATGATTTAACCAGCCCGAAATCCATGATCTTTATCCGGCCTTTGTTTGTGATCCGTATATTGTCGCTTTTAATATCCCTGTGCACCATGCCTTTGCTATGGATCTCCTGCAGACCTTCTGCTATATGCATGGCTATATCCAGAGCCTCCCTAAATCCCTCCTTAATAAGGGAGGAAAGAGGGGGGTGAATAATTTCTTTCAGGTTCCGGCCCTCAATGTATTCCATGGCAATAAATACCTGCTCTTCAAATTCGTTAATTTCATAGACTGTACAGATATTGGGATGATTAACGGCAGCGGCAGCCTGTGCTTCCTGGAGTAATCTTGTTTTTTTGGTCCTATCAGAAATGGCACCGGGATGCAGGAATTTCAAGGCGACGATACGGTTGAGTTTGGTATCGCGAGCCTTATAAACGATACCCATACCACCCTCGCCGAGTTTTTCAATAATTCGATAATGGGATATAGTTTCGCCTGTCATGGTTGGATTATTAGGAGTAAAGCTTAACGATATCCTTAAACAATATATAATAGAAATGCAATTTAACGATTTACGAGCTGTAAATCAATACATAAATAAACTTTGCAAGAATCCATAAATGTCATTCTGAACTTCCTGCTGCCTGCCTCTTTAAAAAAAACCATTCCCTCAACCTTCTCACAAAATCATTCCGAACTTGATTTGGAATCTAACTTATTATAGGCAGATGCTGAAACAAGTTCAGCATGACTTAATAACTAAACAACGACAGTATCAACCTCTCTATCCGTTTAAAGTACGAATCTTTCCAGAACACTTTATCACATTCCGGACAGTAATAGAATTCACTGAATATGTATGCTGTATCAATATCGATTTTATTGATTATATCTTTTTTTTCTTTTTCAACTAGCTAGGTATTGAAGGTCATATAACACGTAAAGGCTTTAAAATAATGACAGATAAGAAATTAAAACACGCGAATAAACTTAACCTTTTTACCGGATAACAGAAACCGGAAACACGTGTTTGTGTAAGGTGTTTGTTGATTTCCTTTTGTTAAAATATTTTACTTAAGAAAAGAAAAGCTGGCACGGATCTTTCACCTTCACTAAGCATCTTCGCTTGAGCAAAAATGCTCAATGAGTTTCGGTGAACAAGGGAGATCCGCGCCAGCCTTTAGATTTGTACTGTTATCATAATCGGAATGATTTAGGTTGGTTATGCTTTATTGTTGTTTCAATATTATTGAAGGTTTTTCTAAAAATTTAATGATATTACATATTACACGGTTATAATCTAGCTGCATTTCCCTTTATAGGCTATCTCTATTTCTTAATGTACTGGTTTTGAATTTCCGGCAGGATTGATATTTTTTCATGCTGTTTTTAGCTATACTATCAGTATGAGGCGAGAATCGCCGCAGAAATACTTAAAGCCAACGAAGATCCTAATGCAGCACCAAGCCAGGTCTGGGCGCGTTTTTGTTTTTTTGCTGTCTTCAAGTAGCACTCTTTATACAAATTATCATCGAGGGGTGCATCCACTGGGTACTTCATATGACGCTCACTTGGCGGTAGTTCGGCTATAACAGCAGTGCCGATAAGGCCTATCGGTATAAGTAAGCCTGTAGCCACCCCTTCTAACATAGCTCCTTTAAAGTGGTTATTGCCTATGGCATCCACCATGCCCAGGGTACAGCTACTTTCAGGATTTATTTCCATACTTTTAATTGTCAGGGGACCTGACGCCAAGAATTCCCTGCTAAGCAGTTCGGATGGGACATATACCGTCTTTCCTTTTAGAATGAAATGGATCTCATCGTATTTTAACAAATATTTACTTCCTGCGGAGGTTTTGTATTTCACGTCAGGTTTTTTATCCCTGAATTTTGAATATTCAATTTGTTCACCCGTTTGCAGGAATATTAACTTATTCGATTGGGCATTCAGATGCATAATAGCACCACATAAACTGAGTATTAGAAATAATTGTTTCATAATGTTATTGTTTAAGAGGCAGGACAACATGTCTGTGCCATTGTTTATTTTATTTATTTTCCAGTAGTTTAATTCGTGTTTCCAGTTTTTCTATTTGTTGTTGTAATTGAATAATGATTGTCTGCTGCTCCTGGACCGCTTTTACCAATGGTACCACAAATTCGGAATATGCCAGGTTGTAATGTGATTTCTCGTTAGCTGGTTTCAGAACACCACTAAAATCATAATTACATTCTTTGGCTGCCTGTTCCACTTCCTGGGCTATAAATCCTGTATTCACTTTCGCTTCTTTTTCCCGGCGTGCCTGTTCCATTTCAGGATTTTGAATGTACATACTGTCCGGTGTACCATTGAAGTCATCTAACTTATGTAAATCCCAATTAAAGGTAACCGGTCGTAGTTTCATAATAAACTCAAGTCCCGGTACATTTTGTTTTACATTGGTTTTAAACCGACCATCCGATAAATCAGTCCACGGTGCATAGCCACCTATCTGAGTAATGCCTATATTACCAAGCCTTATTGTATTGCTGGCTGTTACCTGTGCATTATAACCAAATGCTCCTGTATTTGTAAGATTCGTATAATAAGTAGCAAATCCTGAGCAATAACCAATTGCTGTATTACCTCCACCTGTTATATTTGTTTCAAGTGCTTTACAACCATAGGCTGTATTATAACCTTCTTGATTGGAATAAAGGGCATAATAACCATAGGCTGTATTATAATCCCCTTCTGTATTGTTTCTTAGTGCATAAAAACCACTAGCTGTATTATAGTCTCCTTCTGTATTGTTACAAAGTGCTCGATAACCATTAGCAGTATTATAATATCCTGTTATACTGGAAGCAAGAGCATGATAGCCAGTGGCTGTATTAAAAAATCCTTCTGTATTGGAATAAAGTGCCTGACAACCATAGGCTGTATTTCCATACCCTGTTGTATTAGCATATAAAGCTTTTGAACCAACTGCTGTATTTCCGGTTCCATGAATTGAACTCGTCGCTCCATTTGTGTTGTTAAATAAAGCTGAATCACCTATGGCCACGAGGTTACTGCGTGTGGTGTTTCTTGATAAAGCACAGACGCCCACAGCAGTATTTGAATAACCAGTTGTATTGGAATAAAGTGACATGCAACCAATGGCTGTATTATTAGATCCTTCTGTATTGGAAGGAAGTACCAGAAAACCATTGGCAGTATTAGAATGACCTGTTGTATTGGAATATAGTGCCCAACTACCATTGACTGCATTTTCATATCCTTCTGTATTGGAATAAAGTGCACTATAACCATTGGCTGTATTCATATGCCCAGTTGTATTATGATAAAGTGCCGCAAAACCGTTGGCTGTATTATAAAATCCTTCTGTATTTAAACAAAGTGCACTATAACCATTGGCTGTATTCATATGCCCAGTTGTATTGAAATGGAGCGCCTGATAACCATTGGCTGTATTATAAAAACCTGTTGTATTAGCATATAAAGCTTTTGAACCTATAGCAGTATTACCGGTTGCATGTTCTGAAACTGTTGCTCCAATTCCGTTGTTAAATAAAGCCGAATCACCAACAGCTACTAAGTAACTGCGAGTTGTATTTCTGAATAAAGCTCCGATACCTACAGCTGTATTAGAATTTCCTGTTGTGTTGTAAAATAACGCATAACCACCATCAGCTGTATTATTATTCCCAGATGTATTGGAATAGAGTGCCTGGTAACCATTGATTGTATTATTACTCCCTGATGTATTGGAATTTCCAGTTCCTTCACCAATGAACACATTCCGATTATCCGATAAGTCATCGTTTGCCCCGGCACCTTCACCAACAAATATCGAATTACCATTACCACTAAATGTAAGATTGCTATTCCTGTTTAAACGCATCCTTTCATAATTGTTGATCCTGAATACTAAAGGAACATCATCGGTGGTACCTACAAAATCAGTTGAGGGATTTGTACCTGTATTACCTTTAATGTTCCAATACCCAGATGATGTTAAATCTATATAAGCTTTATTGGCAGCATCATTATCATTTACCGGTGCAGCTAAGTCTGTAATATTCTGATTGCCTGCACTGGACCCTCTTGCAAGCACCTGATCCAGGTTTTGTAACTCATTTTCCGGGTCAGCATCAGCATCTTCCGTACCATCCTGCAAAACACTTAAATCTATCGTACTGCCATCTGAAATACCCAGATCAGTACCAGACAAGTTTATATCCTGTAATTCATTTTCCGGATCGGCATCAGCATCCTCTATTTCATCGGGCAGGGTAACAGTATTGCCATCCTCAATGGTCAGTTCATGTCCGATAATACTTAATTCCTGGTTATCGGTATTGGCTTCATAACCGTCCTGCAAAACACTTAAATTGACTGTGTTGCCACCTGAAATACTCAGATCAGTACCTGACAAGTTTATATCCTGTAATTCATTTTCCGCATCGGCATCAGCATCCTCCACTTCATCGGGCAGGGTAACAGTATTGCCATTTTCAATGGTCAGTTCATGTCCGATGATACTTAATTCCTGGTTATCGGTATTGGCTTCATAACCATCCTGCAGCACACTTAAGTCAACAGTACTTCCTTCGGTAATACTCAGGTTTGTACCCACGAGACTGATATCCTGAATCTCGTTCGTTGGATCAGGATCAAGATCAATTTCGCCTGTGGGGAGAGTAACGGTATTACCGCCTGAAATTGACAGGTCGGTACCTATAATACTCAGGGTTTGCAGCTCGTTCAGGGGATCAGCATCCGCATCGTCTACATTTTCGGTTTCTCCTGCATACAGGGCATAGGGAACACTTAACAGTTGGCTGGTTCCCATTTCGGTGCCGTCGACCGTGATCTTGATAAAGTAAGGTCCGTCGGCCCAGTCGATAGCAGTGAGTCCTGCCGGATTATCCGATCCGATCTCAAGGTTAATTAATCCGAATGCATTGGTGGTAACGGAATGTGTTTCGCTAAATACGGCTGATCCGGCAGGATTACCATGTAGGATTTGGATATCAAGAGTAACGCTGGTATTGGCCCGCTCGTTTCCCGAAGCATCGCGTAATACCGCCTGGTAACTAAAACTCGCAGGAACCTGCGAATATGATGATGAACATACCAGGTAACTAAATAAAAAGCCTAGTAATATAATATTACTGAGTCTTGAAATGGTTTTCATGGTTTTATTTTTTAATGATTTTAAAGGTTTTAAGGATATGGTTGCCTTCAACAACGTTAAGTAGATATATCGATGGTTTCAGTTTAGAAAAGTCGATTTTTGTCTGATCGGTATCAAGCAGCCCTTGTTGTATTACATTTCCTTCCGGGGAATATAGTGTATAGTGTAAACCTTCGAACCTGTCGGTTTTTAATGTCACATGATCGCAGACAGGATTCGGGAAGGCGGAAATTTCAAAGTTCAGCTCAGGAAGAACAAAATCGGGAATTACGGTTATATCAACCTGGTGCAGGCCTTGTGTAAGGATTTTATCATCCTTTACCAGTGTAGCTGTCACGGTTTCACCTAATGTATAGGCAAGCGATCCTGTTCCAGTCTGGAAATACATCCCGGAAGAAGCTATGACTTGCTGCCTGGCCGGTATATCCGGCTCTTTCTTTTCCAGCCGGATATTATCAAAGGCCACGTCACTCTCGTCATGACTCAGGTTAAAAGAAAGCTTTATTGCCGGGAAAACCGAATTAACGGTAAACTCAAACCTGAATGAACCCGGCTGGTCAGCAATAAATATATTTTTAGATACATAGGGTGTCCAGGGATCACTATCGAGACCAAGATAAACATAGCAGGGCCTGTTATCAATTTCTGAGTAAGCATCGAAAGTAAGAACATAGGTTGCACCACTCTTTAATTGTTCAATTTGATCGGTTGTAAAGGTCTGAATTAATTGAATATACCAATCGACAGCTTCCCCTGAAATGCTGATGTCATCAATTACGCACCAGCCGTTTTTAATATCGGCGACGGCAGTGCTTCCTTCCGCACTATTCACAAAAAGCCACCAGGATGCAAGATTACCATCTTCAAAATCGCCATTCATGAGAATATTAACGGCTTTATTATACTGTAAGGTAAACCTTGTGTAAGCAGGCGTTATTGGTATCCCGCAGAGTAACTGACATAGTCCTATAATTGCAATACAAATAAATCGGTAAGTTCGGATTTTCATAATGCTTATTTTAATGTTGGATAATAACCCGTTGTAACGATACAATACTTCCTGAGTTAATTTCGATGAAGTATAGTCCATCGGGCAGGTCGGCCACGGGTATTCTTTTATTATTGCTGCCGGTATCCAGTTTTCTGACCAGATTGCCCAAACTGTTATACA
>CAYMQP010000174.1:0-8071 GCA_964392505.1 uncultured Bacteroidales bacterium | reverse complement strand
TGCTGAACAATTTAAAATGAAATATGACTGAAACTAAGAATATATGCTGGGTTTGCGGCGGTAAAGATTTTACATTAATTAAACCAACCGATGCCGGAAAAAAGCTGAACAGCAAGAATTTTGCGATTACCAATTTTGATTACGGTAAAACAGGAGAATTGCAGAAATGCAATTCCTGCGGTTTCATTCAATGCACCGATCTGAACGAGGTTGTAAAATTCTATGAAGAACTGGAAGATCCTGAATATGAAAATACCCGGCGCGAAAGGAAACTCCAGGAAGAACGATTGGTACGGTTGTTCAATAAATATAAAAAACATGGAAAAGTTCTCGATATAGGTGCCGGTAGTGGAATTATGATAGAAACAGCAATTGAGAAAGGATATGATTGTATTGGGATTGAACCGTCAAAATGGTTACAGCAGCGAGCCGTAGAATTAAATTTACCAGTACTGCAAGGTGTGTTCCCCCATCCTGGAGCAAAAGGACCTTTTGATATAATCACGCTGGTCGATGTTATTGAACATGTTACCGAACCTGCCCGATTACTTAAGGATGTTAATGAAGTACTGACTCACGATGGAATAATCCTCCTCGTTACACCCGATGTAAATTCATTAGCTGCAAAATTCTTTGGTTATAAGTGGTGGCATTATCGCTTTGCACACATTGGCTATTTTAATAAGAAAACAATCAGGCTACTTTTAGACAGAACCGGATTCACTATTATTAAAATGACCCGTCCTTCATGGTATTTTTCTTTGAAATACCTGGGCACAAGATTTCTTTCGTTTCTGCCAAAATTTTTGCAATTTCCACTCCCGAAATTTCTTGAAAGAATTTCGATTCCCGTCAATCTCAGAGATTCAATTCTGGTAATCTGTAAGAAAAATGGTTAAACATTACTTGTATATTGCCCGCCCCGACCACTGGTTTAAAAATATTTTCATGCTGCCCGGAATGATCATGGGCTTATATTACCTTAATTTTAAATTCGAATCGAAATCTATACCAGTTCTGATCATCGGAATTTTAGCTACATGCCTTATAGCTTCAGCCAATTATGTGATAAATGAGTGGCTCGATATGGAATTTGACAGGTTTCACCCTGTAAAGAAAAACCGTCATGCGGTTAAATCCAATCTTAAAGCCGGCATTGTTTATACCGAATATATCCTAATTGCCTTTGCTGGATTATTACTTAGTTACTTTATTTCATTTCAGTTTTTAATTACCGAAGCATCTTTTCTTCTGATGGGATTCATATATAACGTAAAGCCTATCCGGACAAAAGACAAAGTCTATCTCGATGTATTATCCGAATCGGTAAATAATCCGATACGTTTTATACTGGGATGGCAACTGATGGGTATAACCCTATTTCCGCCGTCAAGTATTTTAATTGCTTACTGGATGGGAGGCGCATTTCTTATGTCAACAAAACGTTTTGCAGAGTACCGTTTTATAAGTAATCATGAGCTGGCTGGTAAATACAGGCAATCGTTCCGATTTTATACCGAAGAGCGATTACTGATTGCAACTGTTTTCTATGCACTTTGTTCCTCATTTTTTCTGGCAATTTTTCTGATTAAACATCGTATCGAATTACTTATATCATTTCCATTCCTGGCGTTATTATTTGCATGGTACCTACATATAGGCTTCGAAAAAAACTCCATTGTCCAAAACCCAGAAAAACTCTATCGTAAAAAAGGTTTTATGCTATATGTTTTTTTTCTTTCTGTATTGTTAGTAGTATTGCTGAAAATTGATATTCCGGTACTTAACTGGTTTATTAAAAATTATTAGTCAATCCGCTAATTTTTACCAATTCAAATAAGAAATTAAAAAAGTATATAGGTATGCAGGCCTTAAAAAAGTTATCAGAGAAACATGTATTTTATGCACTTGCCGGTATATTGCTGATACTGATGCCAATTCTAAGCCTTAAATCGGGGATTTCGGGCGATGAGGAAACCTACCATTACCCGCATGGCAAAAATGTTTTTAACTATTATGCCACTCTAGGAAAAGATACCACCTGCCTGCATTACGAAAAAAGCGTACTGCACATGTATGGACCGGTATTCGATGTTATTACTGTGGCAGTAATTAAAATACTCAAACCCGATGATGAGTACATGGTACGACACATTTTAAATAGTATTACTGGGTGGGCTGCTATTTTTTTTGCCGGGCTCATTGCCGTAATGATTGGCGGATGGCGTGCCGGAATCATCACCCTATTATTCATGTTTTTATCTCCGCGATTTCTGGGTCATTCATTTAACAATCCGAAGGATATTCCGTTTGCCGCTGCTTATATATTTACAGTTTATGCAATTATTCGTTTCCTTAAATATTATCCCGCTAAAATATATCGCAACGGATGGCTTATTGCCCTTGGCATAGGACTTACCATAGGAGTTCGTGTAGGAGGCATATTGCTTGCCATATATTTTATTCTGTTTACCGGACTGTTTTACATATTCACCACAAATTATAAACAATGGCTAAAAAAGGAAAACCTGCAACGCTTTTGGAGAATGTTTCTCATAGCAATAGCAATTTCCATTGTCGGTTATATCATTGGAATCATCCTCTGGCCATATGCGCACAGGGCTCCTTTAAAAAACACCATCGAAGCCATGAAATTCATGGAGCAATATGCTACAAGCCTCAGGCAAATATTTGAAGGTAAAGTTATCTGGTCCGATAATGTTCCTAAATACTACCTTCCAAAATATATTCTTATCACTATCCCTGAATATATTATATTAGGGTTCCTGAGCTTCTTCATACTATACCGGCAGTTGAAAAAAGAAGATATCACATGGTATTTTATTTTACTCTTTGTTTCAATTTTCCCAGTAGCATACATAATTTACAAAGGATCTAATGTATATGGCGGATGGCGGCATGTATTATTTATTTTTCCAGGTATCGCCATCATAGCTTCCCTGGGTATTAACAATCTGATAAATCGTTTTCAATTAAAGTATATACGATTGTTCATAATAGGTGTAGTCGTATTTCTGATGCTTCTGCCCTTAAGGCATATCATTGCAAATCATCCGCATGAATATATCTATTATAATGCACTTTCAGGGGGAGTAAAAAAAGCCTATGGAAAATACGAGATGGATTATTTTTATCATACATTGCGTGCCGGCAGTGAATGGCTTATAAAAAACAGGATTGATACAACAAAAATACCGGATGGAAAAAAGATCATTGTTGCCAGTAATCTGAGCATAAACACTTCATATTATTTCAGGCATTACAGGAATAAAGTCAAGATTATTTATATCCGTTATTACGAAAGAGGAAATAAGGATTGGGACTATGCCATTATTGCCAATAGTTATATTAATCCTTTTCAGTTAAAAAGGCGTATTTGGCCGCCGGCAAATACTATTCATACTATTAAGGTCGACGGGAAACCTGTGTGTGCTATTTTGAAACGGAACGACCGCAATGATCTTCGGGCTTATCAGCTTATGTCACAAGAGAAACCCCAGGAAGCTATAAAATATTATAAAGCAGCCATTAAAAACGATCCGAAATACGAGCATCAATACCTTAATCTGGCAAAAACATATCTCGAAATAGGCGAATATGATAATGCCATAAAAGCTGCATCGGAGTGTCTGAAACTTTATCCCAACTACGACAGGGCATTAAGTATAATAGGTATGGCTTATTTAAATAAAAATGAACTGGAAAATGCCTTCCAGGTTTTTAAACGGAATATGAAATTAAATCCGAAAAACGTCACTTCATACTATTATTCGGGTTTAATATATGCACAAACCAGCGATTACGAAACTGCCCTTAAATATCTCGACAACGCGATTAAAATCAACGCCCGGTATAAACCAAGCTATTATCTGGTTGCACGAATTTATGAACTCCAAGGCCAAAAAGAAAAAGCCAAACAATTTATTGAATATGCTAACTCCTTGCCATAGATAATTCTTGGCTGTAAATAAATGCGAGCTCAGTTAACATCAGAATACGTTTTCGGCAAATGATTCGTTTATAATCTTATTATAAGGATTTCAATATAGTTTTATCTTTGTCAGATAATCATTCAGGGCGATATAATGAAACAATTTTTTTCATATTTCAAAAGCAAAGAATTTCTTCGAACTCTGGTTTATGCCGTCACAATTGTCTTTACTTCATTGATGCTACTATTGCTTTTCCTGAGAATCTATACACACCATAACCATTCCATTGCAGTGCCCGATTTCACCGACCTTCCGGTGGATATAACTGCACGCTTAATTGATGCACGGCATTTACGCTATGAAATTTTTGATTCGATATATGTTGCTAAACGCGAACCTGGAGTAGTCATCGATCAGCATCCCAAACCCGGTGCCCTCGTAAAGAAAAATCGTAAAATATATCTTACCATCAATGCCAATTCGCCCGAAAAAATGATTATGCCTGATCTGGTGGGAATTACATTACGCGAAGCGCGCAACAAAATAACAGTAGCTGGTCTGCGGATGGGAAAATTAAGTTATCGATATTCTATAGCAAAAAATGTTGTGCTGGAGCAGCAAATAAATGACAAAATAATTGAACCGGGGGATACTATTCTCAGAGGTAGTACTATCAACCTGGTGCTTGGTAAAGGACTCTCCAATGAAAAAAGTATGGTGCCAAACCTTATAGGTCTTACTGTTGAGGAGGCTATTACCAAAGCTACTGATGCCTTTTTTACTATAAATACATCCATCCCTGATGAAACCGTTGAAGAAAATACTGAAACTGTACCTATAATTTACAGACATCACCCCGCTCATAGTCCTAATGTGCTCGTACCATTGGGAACACAAATTATTGTATGGGTTACAGCCGACTCAACAAAATTACCTGGTTATGATGAGACTGATACAACCGACTATACTTTGCAGGAATTAAATGAAGTTGACAATGTTGAAATTACTGAAGACGATTCTTACGATTACGATTATCCTGATTAATTCATACCAGATAAAAAGTCAGGTTGTTCGGGGAATGGCATATAATCATGCTGTAGTAAAAGCTATTGCCGAAGGAGATAAAAACTATCTGAAAAACCAGAACAATAAGCTCTATTTTGAAAATGAGTTTTTCGAAGACTTTTCCGACTATCATCACTCAGTTTTTCCGCGCAATAATTACTGGGCCGATAATTATGCCTTTATCAATTCCACCTATGCCGACTCGATGATCAGCCTGGGAGTAGCTACTCTCGATGCATACGATGATAAAGGTTACCCATATTATTCCGATACCCTGAAGGTTGCACCTTCAGATACTCTTACATCACTGCCTTTCATATTTAACTCACCCATTACAGATAACTTCTATTTCAGCTTCTTTTACCAACCTGGTGGTAAAGGCGATGTGCCTGAGGGTCTAATATCGGATGTACCAGGAGTCAAAGGAAAGGATTCTCTTCTGCTTGATTTTTATTCACCTACATTAAACCAATGGATCAATGTTTTCTATACACTTGACAATACAGATACTTTTCGCTTTAAGCAGGTTATTATTCCGGTAGATTCAGCTACATTTCTCTCCAATGACTTCCAGTTTCGTTTCCGAAACTACACATCATTACCCAGCTACCCGCAGGGGCAAGATCTGGGGATGTTCGGCAATGCCGATATGTGGCACATAGATTATATTCAGATGAAACCGGCTGATGATACTCTGGATATGGTAAATCTTAACGATATCATGGTTGTTAAGCCACTTTTATCTTCTTTAATTGAATATGAAGCTGTTCCATGGCATCATTTTTCTCTGGCACAAAGTGCAACTGACAATGAACGTAAAACAATACCTTTTGCTTTCAGGACATACTATCCCGGGAGAACCGATCCTATCGACAGAATCGATCGTTTCTATCAGACCATAAACCTAGATGACACTGCAACTCTGAATTTTAGAAATTTTCATAATGATAATGAAGCCCCATTCAATCATTTTCTGTATCAGGATAATTTTAAAACAAATTTCTTCTATGATGTAAATGATACCATCGGACGACTTGAAATTATAGCCTATATCCAAACAACTGAAGGTGAAAATCAACGCAGAATCAACGATACAGTTAAACGTATCGAAACCTATTACGACCATTATGCTTACGACGATGGTTCGGCTGAGCTTGGTTTTGGTATTGGCGGTGAATCCCAGGAACATTCGAGAATAGCTTTACGATTTAGAATCTTCCAACGGAGTACAAATCCCGATACCCTAAAAGCTGTACTGATCTATTTTTGTAAATCTATCAATGATGTAACCGACGATGCAGAATACAGTATTTCGATTCGTAAAAATGATGGTGACAAACCCGCAGTTGATATACTTTATATTTCAGATACATTAACACCAGACTATAATGTTCATTTAAATGAGTTTACCCGAATTGAAATTGACCCACCCCTGCTTATCGCCGATACGTTCTTTATTGTGATCGAACAGCTTGATGGCTATTTGAATATTGGATATGATATTAATAACGATAACCTGAAGAACCTGTATGTATATACAAACAACCAGTGGACCAATCCCTATTCATTACCCAAAGGATCGCTAATGGTTCGTCCTTCATTCGGTAATTATACGTTACCCACTAGTTTAAAAACACTGCATAATTCGAAAGAATTTACAGTATTCCCCAATCCAACAACCGATCGTCTGAATTATTTTATCGATAACGAATATCAGGGACCTTATGTCATTCAAATATTCAATATCATGGGGGTTATGCAATTTGATGATATTTCTTATGAAACATCGATTCCGGTCAGTAATCTCAAGCCGGGTATTTACTTTTTAACTGTTAGTTCAATCGACCTGAATAAGCGATTCTCGGCAAAATTTATTAAACAGTAACTCCTTGGAAACTCCCGACTCCAGAGATCAGAACGACAACAACGAACTTTACGAACATCACCGCTTTTTGGTCGATAAGGGGCAAAGTCCACTCAGAATCGATAAATACCTTTCCTATAAGATAAGTCATGTATCACGATCGAAAATTCAGGCTGCAGCACAGGCCGAATGTATACTGGTAAATGAGAAACCGGTAAAATCGAATTACAAAATAAAACCCGAAGATGTTATATCGGTGGTACTGCCCCATCCGCCTCATGAATTTGAAGTGGTGCCTGAAAATATTACTATAAACATAGTATTCGAGGATGAGGATATTATAGTAGTTAATAAAATCGCCGGAATGGTTGTGCATCCGGGTCACGGTAACTATACCGGTACTCTTGTTAATGCACTTACCTATTATTTACAAGATATAGCCCTTTTTAATAAGAAGGGAGATGAAAGACCCGGATTAGTGCATCGAATTGATAAAGATACATCGGGTTTACTGGTAATTGCTAAAAATGAATTTGCATTAAGTCACCTTGCCAAGCAGTTTTATGATCGCAAAACCAGCCGGACATACCAGGCTCTGGTTTGGGGTACCTTCGATGCCATTGAAGGAACAATTAACGGAAATATAGGTCGTAATCCTAAAGATCGTCTCAAGATGCATGTTTTCCCCAATGCTGATGACGGCAAGCCTGCCATAACACATTACCGTATTGTGGAAGATCTGGGCTATGTGAGCCTGATTGAATGCAAACTGGAAACAGGACGAACCCATCAAATCAGGGTTCATCTGGCATATATTGGTCACCCGGTGTTTAACGATGAACGGTATGGTGGTGATCAGATTCTTAAAGGAACCACATTTACAAAATATAAACAATTCTTCCAGAATTGTTTTTCGCTGATGCCTCGTCAGGCCTTACATGCAAAAACGCTGGGTTTCAGGCATCCCCGAACCGGCAAGGAATTGTACTTCGATAGCGAATTACCCGAGGATATGCAGGAAGTTCTGAGAAAATGGCGCCGGTATATTTCAGGCAGAGGTTCCGATCCCATTAATTAGCCAAGTAACTTGAAAGTATCTACAATGTACTACTTATTTTTATGTTCACCGATTATGTAATTAAACTAACTTCCAACTTATCCAATTATCCCATTTCCCGCACATATAAAT
>CAYMQP010000173.1:0-8076 GCA_964392505.1 uncultured Bacteroidales bacterium | reverse complement strand
ACTCTAGGGCATTCGTATTACTGGTATTAACCAGTCCCGAAGGTTTTCCGTCAATAAGGATTTGAAGATTTTCACTTCCCCTCAGACTAATATTACCATCCATGTCGACAGTAACAGAGGGTATATTGTCAAGAATATCAAGAGCTGTTTTTCCTGTATTGCTAAGATCCTTCCCCACATTAAAAACCTTTTTGTCGAGATTAATCACCATTTCGCTTCGCTCACCGATTACTGTAACTTCTTCGAGGGAGGTTAATTCCATGGCAAGTTCAATAGTACCCAAAGAAACGTTCCTGTTTCGATTAGAGACTTCAATATCTCGGATTACCTGTTTTTTATATGATATAAATTGAACCTCAACGTAATAATTACCTGGATTGGCATCAATCGAAAAAGTACCATCAAAATTGGTAATGGCACCGGTTATAAGAGCCGAATCCGTTGTAAACAGGCTTATAGTAGCATATTCCAGAGGAGAACTGGATTGTTTATCAATTACCTTACCCGTAATTTTACCTTCCAGCAATGACGGAGGTTGTTGTGATTCAGCTACTAAAAAAGCAATAGCTATAAAAGCCAGCAATATTATATTTCGCTTTTTAAAATTCATGTAATCAATTTTTTGAATTTACTATAAAACCCTCATTGTTGATGATTGTTTATTTTAACTATTAGAATCAATAAAATTCAGATAATTATTAACGCGTCATGAACTGTTATGATTCCTGTTAAAATTAAATTATAATAAGAAGATTAAGAAAGAAAATCGATTAACTCAGGTTATTTTCGTATAAAAACCTGGCTTCTCTCTATAAATGTTTTTTTATTATAATATTCTTCTTTAAACCTCAAGGTTAATCTTCGGAATTCTTTTCTTCTGGATTATTAAAAAATCCAAAGGAAAAAAGATCCAATTCTATGCAGTTTTTCAGTGTTTGTATGTTCTTATAGTTACAACAAACAAACTAGGATTCACTTAAAGATATATCATATAAAAATATTCCGGTTCAACTAAGTTGATTATAGAAGAGAGAGGGGGCTGTAATTTAGTAACTCCTATCTGTTTTTTTTATCAGTTAAAGAAGTAATAATTCTTAAAGGAACAAAGGTTCCAAACCCCGTTTTTCTATTTCATTATCTTTACTTGGCATAAGACCATATTAGGATGATTCAAATAGGAAAAACACTGATCAGCGAAGACCTGATCCAAAAACACTTCATCTGCGATCTGGAAAAATGTAAAGGTGCCTGCTGTGTTAAAGGCGATGCAGGTGCACCACTAACTAAAGACGAGGTATTGTTACTCCCACAATTGATTGGGGAAATAAAACCATTCTTACGAAAAGAAGGTATCGAAGCCATTGAACAACAAGGTACCCATACCATTGATGAGGAAAAGGAAACAGTTACGCCCTTAATTAAGGGCAATGAATGTGCATATGTAGTGTTTGAAAAAGGTATAGCACGTTGTGGTATTGAGAAAGCTTTTAATGCCGAAGTAATCTCGTTTCGTAAACCATTATCATGCCATCTGTATCCAGTGCGCATTAAAAAATATGAACAATTTACAGCAGTTAATTATAATGTATGGGATATCTGTGAGCCAGCATGTTTAAAGGGAAAGAAAGCTCAGGTTACGGTGCATCGGTTTGTTAGGGAGGCTTTAATAAGACGTTTTGGTATTACATGGTTTCAGAAGCTGGATACCTTTTTCGATCAGTATGGAAAACTAAAAATATCATAAAAAAAGCTGATGATTAGGAAAAACTCTATTATAAATCCAAATCATCAGCATAAACAAAAACCCTAACCAGAAATCTAAAAGACTTTAAATACTATATTTAACGTTTCATATTTTTTCGATCGCGCCAGTAATCAATATATCGACTCATAGATACTATTCCAACCGGGCCTTCATAAATACCACCACTACCTCCTGAATCGTATACGCGTATGGCTATTATGTTTGTTTGATTCTTTTTTAACAGATTTGTTGAAAAATAATAACCTCTCAGAGCTCGATAATGCTGGCCAGTGGATAAGTGTTTCCCTTCCTGATCTCGAAAATCTCCTGTCATGCCCACTTTTACTCCGTTAACATATACTTCATCGACATCGTCGATTTTGCCCAGGACGAGTACTAGGTTTTCTTCCCTGAAATTTCCACGATAATAAAAGCTTTTCCTGTACCACGCATATCCGTCATAGTCTCTGAAGCCTTGATCTTCCCATTTGGCAGGTACCATAATTTTTTCCCAATGACTATCATTGTATTGAGTGGATTTTCTCTCCAGGGCGTCACCTAGCTTGAATTTCCATTCACCTTCCAAATTCAAATCAACAGGAATTTCATAAGGATTAACATATAATCCAATGTCACCGCCTGCTATTCCTCCTACCTGGTAAGAATCATAAACTTTAACCGCGAGAAGGTTTGGGCCATTATAATTTATTAATCCTTTGGGTATTTTATAAAGCCTCTTGGCATTATAAGCTGTTGAATAGGCAGGAGGAAAAGTCCCGGTCGAGCCTATTTTCTTGCCATTCAGGTAGGTTTCATCCACATCATCGATATAACCCAGGTTGATATACAGGCTTTGATCCTTATAGTCACTCGATATAGTAAAGCTTTTACGGTAAAAGCCGAACCCGTTGTAACCATGAAATCCCTGATCTTCCCAAGGGGAGGGCACATAAATATTTTCCCAATCGCTATCGTTATAATCAGCAGAAATCCATTCGTCACGTTCTCCGATTGAAAACTTCCATGTACCGGAAAGATTCTTAATTCTTACCAGCTCATTTCCCCCACCGTAAACCTTCTTCACATTGGCTGTACTGCCTAAAAATATCAGGCTGAATGTGATTAAATTCCAAATTGTGCATTTTATTTTCATAATTCAATTCTCCCACATTAATCCAATAGAAATTCTTCAATAACATAATCCCAGAACGATTGATTCGTGTAATGTTTTTTTCGGTATTGACGGCAATTTTCTTCAGTCATAACACCGATAGGACCTTCATATATTCCACCACGCAAACCGCTGTCGAATACCCTTATTGCTATGGTATTTCCACCATTCTGGTTGAGAATTTCTTTTGGTATTTTATATATTCTTCTTGCATTATATTCATAACCTTTTCTTTTATATTCGCCGTCCTTATCGAGTTCAAAAACAGTTCCTAAAAGCTTGCCATTCAGGTATACATAATCATAATCGTCTATTTTACCTAGAATTAGATACAACGTTTTATTCCTCAGATGTGAGGGTAATTTAAATTTAGTTCTGTACCATGCATATCCGTTATATTGTTCATAACCTTCGTGCTCCCATTCTGAAGGGACATTGATCCCTGTCCATAACTCATCATCGAATGAAGCGGTTTTCCATTGTTTATTATCGCCCAGATGGAATCTCCATTGACCGGAGAGGTCAAGATCGAGCAATGCATTATCTTCATCAATATAAATACCTGCGGGGCCATTAATAATTCCTCCTTCTAGGTAACTATCGTAAACTCTTACTGCCAGTACATTTGTACCTGTGAAACTCAGGTATTCCCTTGGCAGGCGATATTTTCTTCGTTCGTTATACGCAGACCTATAGTTAGGAGGAAAACTTCCTGTTCTGCCTATTTTTTTACCGTTCAGGTATATTTCATCCGTATCGTCAATCCGCCCGAAAACCAGATAAATGGGAGTAGACTCATCGACATTATGGATTGTAAATTTAATTCTGTACCAGGCATAACCATTATAATCCGAATAACCGTTATCTTCCCATTTTCCGGGAACCCTAATTTCATCCCAATTTCTGTCGTTATACCCCGGAGTTGCCCACGATGGATTATCACCTACTGAAAATTTCCAGAATCCAGATAGTGAAACAATTCGATGCAAATCTTCAGCGCCGGCTTCAACAGAAGCTAGGAACATCAGTATTAGAAAGAGAAATGTTTTAAAATTCATATTTTTTCTTTTATGCTTTTTCATATTTTATACTCTAAATCGTTCAGGAGTTTTTAGTGAATAAATTATTCATAGGCGAATAATTCTTATCAAAATAATAGGTAGTATAGTTTTCTATATATTCATTATTGTTCTTTTTGTCAACATTCTGATATTCTGATACATTTTGTACGGTATAACAAAGATTGTTGGAATACCAAGCAGATGAATTTAAAATATTCGTCTTACCTACAATGTAGATGTAATGATTTGAACTATCGGCTTTGGAGATCAACTTCAAATCGTTTTGATTGAAAGAATTCAATTGCTTATGTTTTATGGTAAAAACATTCAAGTTGAGTTCCATCGAAACGTAGGTTAAAATTCCTATTATAAAGCTGAGTATAAGTAAGGTCGTTTTCATTTTTTGGATATTTAAAAACCTGATACAAATGTACGGGGTGCTTTAAATACCGATGTCACACCCGGGTAAAAGAATGTCACGAATTGTCACCGAAATGTAAATTGTCATGAGTCAAACCGCATTCAATTTTATATAAGCCTTACGGATTCAGGAATTGAAGCACCAAATTGGTTTGAAGATCTCTTGTAAATAAGATGCATAAAAACTAGAAAGAAACAACCGTGATATTTACTTCGCTCCTACCATATGGCATAGAAATACAGATATTATTTTAGTATTTTAGAACTATAAAGTGTGATTTGATGCTACAAAAACTAATATCGGTATTGTTTTTGTCTCTGTTATGAACTTAATTTCATTCCAAAGAATTGTACTTTAATCATATCACCACCGAGGATGGTCAGATTCGTACCAGAGTAACAGATATAGGCACTGGTATTACACTGGATGAGATTGATCAGCTATTCAGGGTAGATGTTCATTTGACCAAGGAAGGAACCGAAGGTGAGGTTGGTACGGGTTTTGGGCTCATACTTTGTAAAGAATATATTATAAAGAATAAGGGAAAAATATGGGTTGAAAGTGAACTTGATAAAGGAAGCACATTCCACTTTACGCTGCCTCAAAACAAGGACCAGTTATAATACCAGTTTATAACCTATACCATGGACAGTTAGAATTAATTTTGGATTATTCGGATCTTTTTCAATTTTCTGACGCAATTTTAAAATGAAGTTATCCACAGTTCGGGTAGTAATATCGTAATCAATATCCCATACCTCACTCATCAATTCATCTCGATCGACTGTTTTATTTGCATTTTTGCACAAATAAGAAAGTATTTCGAATTCTTTATGGGATAACTTTACAGGCTTATCATCTTCAGTTGCTTCATAATTCTTAAAATTCACTGTTAACCTGCCAAGCTTGATAATTTTCAAATCCTGCTTATCATCATCACCTGTGGGTACTCTTCGTAAAACAGCCTTAATTCTGGCAAGTAATTCGCGCAAACTGAATGGTTTTGTTATATAATCGTCGGCACCCAGCTCCAACCCAACAACCTTGTCAATTTCCTCTCCTTTTGCGGTTAAGAGTATTATGGGCGTATCGATACCCGCATTGCGCGCACTTTTACATATATCAAAACCTGAAACGTGAGGTAGCATTACATCGAGCAAAATCAAATCGTAGCGATTATTTAGGATTTTATCCTGTCCGATCTTTCCGTTGGCGGCCGTATCGATCGAATAACCTTCAAATTCAAGATTATCCTTCAATCCCTGAAGCATAGGGGCTTCGTCTTCAACTATGAGTATTTTTTTCATAGCTATATTTTTTGTTTAATTGGGAAATAGATAGTGAATTCTGTACCGTTTCCAATTTCACTTTTCACTTCAATTTTTCCGTTATGAGCTTCAATTATGTGTTTTACAATTGCTAAACCAAGTCCTGAACCTTTTGCTTTCGAGGCAAGGTCTTTTTCGGTAACACGGTAAAATTTATCGAAAATATTTTTCTGATCTTTTGGTGCAATACCCACTCCTCGGTCAGATAACCGAAGAATTACGTGGTGTTGATTAAAACTGGTAAGGATTTCGATGTGTTTTTGTGAATCGCTGTATTTAATCGAATTATCAATCAAATTTACCAGCACATCGGCTACTGATTCTTTATCGGCCGATATGATTGGTAAATTTTTCTCCAGGTTCAGTATAGTATCGAATCCATTTTTCTCAAGTATAAGTGTGAAAGATTTCACTACCTTATCGACAATATCATTTAATTCAACTTCTTCAAAGAAATATCTTCTTTTATCACTCTCGATCTGTGAAAAGTTCAATATCTTATTAATTATACCTGTTAATCGCTGTGTTTCCTGCAAAATAACTCGATAGTATTCCATGATTTTTTCGGAAGTACCGACTCTCCCCATTTCCAGACTCTCGATATACATTTGTATAAGGGCTAGTGGTGTTCGTATTTCATGCGAGACATTCGATACAAAATCAGATTTTAATTTAGCCAGTTCCATTTGTTGATACACATTTCTGTAAATCAACCAGATACCGAGAAGTAGCACAAGATCGATTATTCCGATAAGAATTATATTTCTATATGTACGCGATTTGGCTAAATCGGTAATGGTGCGGTCTTTTAGTTCAATACCGATATCATAATTCTGTATAAGCCAAAGCGGTTTTTTATGTGTTATACTTGTGGGTAAATTTTGGCGATCGGAGTTATAGATAATAGAATCGCTACCCGATTTTAAAATAGCTATATCAAATTTTCCTCTGGCAATTTCTTGTATTTTCGGATCGAGAACTTCGTTAATAAATCTTTCCGGATCATGGACAATCAGAATATATTGTGTTGAGTTATGAAAATTGTTGGCAAATACAAATACATGGTAATCCGAATCAGGCAAAGTTAAAGTCTCAATTTTCCTATAACCCCCTCGGAGGTATGTTTTAAGTTTTGTTAAAACCGAATCCTGATTTTGGATTAGCCTGTTTAATGATTTCTCAAGTCTCATTGTTGCACATGCATTCCCAAACAGCTCGAGTTTTTCGGATGCTTCATCATATACATATAAGCAATTATTAACAGGTGTTTGGGCAAAGAATCCATTCAGCTGCTGTAAAGATTCTGACTTCTTTTTATTCAGTATAATTTCCAAACTATTGGCCCAGCCGTTCAGTATATCTTCTGAATACTGATTCACTGAATACAGAATGGCATCGAGCTGGTTAATGTAAATAGATTCAATTACCTCTTCATTTTTTCGCAGAGTCCCAATTTCATAGATTGAAAAAATGATAGTTGGAAGTATCAGTATCAGTAAGATAATGATTATCGATTTTTGCAGCGATTTGAACATTAAAATCAAATTTCACGAGGTTAAAAGTAGACAATTTTGAAGGCTTCTTAAAGCGAATTTACAAACGGATTATCCTTTCTTATTTTTTATCTGCATAAGGTTTAGTATTTTCGAAGGAAAAGCCAAGTTATGGAAACAGTTAAAGGTTATATTGAGCAACATAAACAAAGATTTCTGGATGAGCTGTTCGCTTTAATTCGTATTCCCTCTATAAGTGCATTAAGCGAAAATAAAGATATAATGTATCGAGCAGCGCATTATATAAAGGAGAACCTGTTAGTTACGGGTGCCGATAAAGCTGATGTGATGGATACTGCTGGATGGCCCGTAATTTATGCCGAGAAAATGGTAAATAGCAGCTGGCCCACGGTACTTATTTACGGCCATTACGATGTTCAGCCACCTGAACCATTGGAAGAATGGAATTCGCCTCCTTTTATACCGGAAATCAGGGAGGGTAAAATATACGCTCGTGGTGCCGACGATAACAAAGGACAACTATTTATGCAGCTAAAGGCTTTTGAGTATTTAGTAAAGGAAAATAAACTGCCTTGTAATGTTAAATTTCTGATTGAAGGAGAGGAGGAGATAAGCTCACCTTCACTGAAAAAGTTTTGTATCGATAATAAAAAAATGCTTACTGCTGATGTAATTCTGGTTTCGGATACCATGATACAGTCGTTAGCTGAACCTGCCCTCACCATTGGATTACGTGGAATTGCATATTTCGAGCTGACTTTAACAGGTTCTAACCGCGATTTACATTCAGGCTTGTATGGAGGGGCTGTAAATAATCCGGCTATTGTATTGACAGAG
>CAYMQP010000172.1:0-8084 GCA_964392505.1 uncultured Bacteroidales bacterium | reverse complement strand
CTCCAGAGTAGAGCGGAGTTCACGTTAAACGTTGTTCTGCCGGCAATTGAATCTACTTCCTGAACATCCGGCGAAACACTGAGTGAGGGATCTACTCGCTCCTGGACAACTGTTACATAGCAGATTCCTTCCACATCGCCTTTTACTGTTATAGTAGCTGTACGGCTGTCGGTGGAGGCATTGGCTGAATAAGTTACGGATATCCGATTATCGTCGTCAGGTGTTGCAGTTAACCAGTCAGCATTATCGGATACCTCCCAGCCTTGATTAGCCGATACATTAAAATCTGTAGTACCGTCGCTCGCAGTTACATTTCTGGTTGGTGGTGTTACTTCTAACATCGGATTCCCATCCTGAATTACTTGTACCACAACAGTTTGAGCACCATTGGTTACCCTTATATCGGCTTCGCGCGATTCAGCTTGTGAATTGGCATCATAGTCCACTGTTATCAGGTCGGAAGAAGTATAATAAGCTGTTAACCAGCTGGAAGTTTCACTAACACTCCATGGTAAATTGGAGCTCACTGTAAACGTGGTTCTGCCGGAAGTTTCACTCACATTTCGAGATGTAGGTGTTACATATATATCTATATTTTCAGCTTGAATTACTTGTACGACAACCATTTCACGACCATTGGTAACTTTTATATCTGCTTCGCGCGATTCAGCTTGTGAATTGGCATCATAGTCCACTGTTATCAGGTCGGAAGAAGTTTGATCAGCAGTTAACCAGTTGGCAGTTTCACTTACACTCCATGGCAAAGTGGAGTTTTCTGTAAACGTGGTTCTGCCGGCACTTTCGGAAACATTTCTGGTAGGTGGTATTACCTCTAAAAACGTATTTCCATCCTGGATCACTTGCACGACAACTGTTTCAAGACTATTGGTAACTATTATATCGGCTGTTCGAGATTCAGCAAGCGGATTAGCATCATAGTTCACTGCTATTTGGTCTGGCGGGAAAGTAGTTTTTACAGCCGTTAACCAGTTGGCATTTTCTCTTACACTCCATTCTGAAAAGGAGCTTACAGTGAAACTTGTTGTGCCAGAGGTTGCACCTACATTTCGAGAATCTGGTGTAACCTCTAACAATTGAGCGTCGACGATTGAAGTCATTAACACGATTAAAAAAAGTACTTGTATGGTTTTCATGATGATCAGAGTTTATGGATTAATACATTTTTTATTTATCGGTTGGTATTCGGCCAATCCCGGTTTACCGGAGATGGCTAAAGGACAAGCCAGTCTGTATAGGTAGTAGAGAACGTCGCGAGCTTCTTTCCTTCCTCAATAATGGATGATATTTTTTCCAATTCTGTCTTTCCAAATTCCGTAAGGCTGCCGTCATCGTTGTAATGTTTATCACGTGCCTCTTCCGATTCGATGACAAAGATGATTCCGTAGCTGTTTTTATGTTCACCTCTGATACCTTTGGCTAAATAAACCTTCCATCCGGGACGGATTTTTTCAAATTCCGGTACAAACTTCCGGATATAGTGTTCCTCAAATTGTTCTGCAGTTACTCCCGGTTTAAGTTCAAGGGTAAGGACATGGGTTCCGATCAGGTTACCTTTTTGCAACGACTGTCCGTAAAGGGTACCGGCAAAAAGGATAATGGCTGTAATGGCAAGTAGTTTTTTCATAGTTTTATTTTTTAATGTTAACAGTATTAGGATTTACTCATAGATACAGTGTAATTAAAGCTTTGAACATAACACGGCATAAACAATTTTTTATAAAATCAAATTCATATATCGAATTGTAGGGTTTAACTTAAGTCGCTTAACTGTTCATTACCCTGTGAAATGATCAGTCGTCGGGATAAGACAAGGACTATGCCAGTGAGATTTAGTGATACAATATGTGCTTTGGGAATTTACCTTAAAGGCGCACAGATACTGGGATTTTGTATAGTAATAGAATGGTTTTCGGAAGGGAGGATTTTATACTTATTTGGGTAGAAAAATACCTATTTTATGGGTATATTAATACCTAATCAAATCAGGTATTAATGGCTTATTTTTCTTTATATAATTTCGGATCGATTTCATGTTTTCGGATGAGCTTACGGAAATTGCTTACGTCTAAACCGGCATGTTCGGCGGCTTTGGAGATATTTCCGGAGGATTCATTGAGATAATTGATAAGAGCATTTTTTTCTACTTTGTTCAATTCATTATGCTTTAATTCCGTAAGAGGCATAAATTGTTTTGTATCCTGAACCTGATTTTCCGGTTGGATTACAGTTTCAGGCAGGTGTTTTGTCCGGATCTCAGAATCCTGCGTTAAAATTACTGCACGCTGGACTATATTTTCCAGTTCCCTTATGTTTCCGGGAAAATCATAATTCATGAGTGCCTTTTCGGCTTGTGCTGATAATCTAAGATCAGTTTTTCCGTATTTATCGGTATAAAGTTTTAAAAAGTGACGTATCAGTATAGGAATATCGCTTTTTCTGTCACGCAGGGGAGGAAGACATATATCGATCACATTAAGCCGGTAAAACAATTCTTCACGAAACTGGCCTTCCTTTATCATGGCCTTCATATTTTTGCTTGTGGCGGCTACAACGCGCACATTACAATGTCTGATTTCCGAACTTCCAACCCTCGAATACTCCCCGCTTTGCAGAACACGCAGCAATTTACCCTGAAGTGCCGAACTCATATCGTTAATTTCATCGAGGAAAATTGTACTTCCATCGGCCTTTTCAAACCAGCCTGGCCGGTCGTTTATTGCTCCGGTAAATGCACCTTTCACATGGCCGAACAACTCCGATTCCAGTAACTCTTCGGGTAAAGCTGCACAATTTACCGCTATAAATTGCTTGTTTCTGCGCGAACTGTTGTAATGCAAGGCCCGTGCAATCAGTTCCTTACCTGTTCCGCTTTCGCCTTGAATCAATACCGTTGCATCGGTATCGGCTACCTGCGATACTGTTTGAAGGGTTTCCAGAATTTTCGGGTGCTGCCCGATAATGGAGTCGAACTGGTACCGGCCTCGCAGCTCTTTTTCGAGGTCTGATATCTGGTCCTGTAATTGATTTCGTTCCAAAGCCGTATAGGCTGCTGTTGAAACGAAATTGGCAAACTCACTTATAAAGCCGAAAGTTTCGGGTTTGAACACACCGGTTAATTTGCGGTTATCGAGATAAACAACACCGAAAAGATTGTTGTTATGAATCAGAGGCAGGCAGATCACCGATAGTACCTTTAAAGCCTGAATACTTTTGCTATCTATAAAGGCATCTTCATCCAGAGCGTTTTGCAGGCAAACAGCTTCTCCATTGCTCTTAACCTTATCAATAATGGTATGGCTTATCTCAAATTCAGGATTTTCAATATCCCTTTTTTGCAGATTGCGGAAGGTCTGAAACCGGATTTTTTGTTCGCCATCCTCAAAAAGGATAATCCATCCCCGTTCGGCACCTGAAAGTTCAATTGCCATATCCATAGCTACGGTTAACAGCTTGTCAACATCCTTTTCGGTAAGCAGCCGCTTGCCAAAGTCGAAGAGCTGCTGGTAAATGACAGAACTCATGATAGATTATATCCAGAGCGAATAAACAAATTTAATCAATAATAAATTGATATTCTGTTACATGAATCCTGACAGACTTTAGTTAATTATATCGTATCAGGACTCTTATGGTTACTCCTGGGATAAAATTATCATTTACGAACCTGCACTGGTTTTAATCCCATCTTTTTTTGTATAGCAATAAACCTTGGATCCGAATGAAGATTGTTCCAGATTGGAAATGCCATTAATTCCGACATTGAATATGATAAACTTATATCGTGTTTATCATATAATTCTTCCAGGCAATGAAATCCTTTATCCATTTGACCAAGAACGAAATACATATGAAAATGGCATGCGCGTGGATTTTGTTTATTCAGTTCATTTAAGACCTGTTGTGCTTTTTCAATATTACCCATTCTTGCGTAAGCAACACCAATCAAATGAAAACTTCCCCTTGTTATAGCATATTCCTTCTTAAATTCTGTTATAGCTTCACTATACATAGACTGACATAAATAAGCCAATCCCAACTCTTCATGCAACGCATTAAATGTAGAATCTAAATGAAATGCTCTTTTCAATACTGTTTCTGCCTGTTTATACTGGCCGTTATAGTTAAATGCACGTCCCAGGTTCCTGTTTATAATCATTGCCAGCGGATCGAGTTCGTAAGCCTTTTTCATTTCTGCCAAGCCTTCATTAAACCTGCCTCTGAGCCTGAGTTGCTCTCCATACCAGTGATGTGCTGTTGCATAACCCGGGTTCAATTCAATAGCTTTTTTATATAATTTTTCAGCTTCATCCCAATCCCATTCAAAAGAGCCTTTAACAAATGCCAAGGAAGTATTTACCTCTGCAAGATCACCGTTGAGTTCCATGGCTTTTATTGCTGCTTTTTTTGCCTTTGGGATCAACTCATCGTATGAATAGGAACTGTAAAAGGGAAGCATACTATAAGCATCAGCCAGTCCTGAATAAGCCAGGGCATAATTAGGATCGATATCAATTGCTTCCTGAAATAAGCTGATGGATTTCACCAGTCCTTCTTCTGTCCTCCGATTCCAGAAATGACGGCCTCTCAGGTAAAGATGGTATGCCTCCATATTTTGTGTGTGCCGGCTACCTGATTCAAATGACTTTCCTACCAGTATCTTTATCTTCATTGCATTTACGATGGAATGAGAAATCTCATCCTGAATCTTAAAAAGATCTTCCATTTGCCGGTCATATTTATCGGACCAGAGATGGTAGCCATTGGAAACATCGATGAGCTGTGCCGTAATACGTAATTGCTCGCCTGATTTACGCACACTGCCTTCCACTATGTATTCCACATTGAGTTTTTTACCTATCTCGCGGATATCGGTGCTTGTGCCCTTAAATGAAAAGGCAGAGGTTCTGGCAGCAACGCGCAGTTCCCCGATCTGGCTTAGGGTGTTGATCAACTCCTCGGCAATACCGTCACAAAAATATTCCTGGTCTTTTTTAATACTCATGTCAACAAAAGGAAGTACGGCTATCGATTTTGTCCACTCATCCTGATACTCTTTCTGCGAACCGGTTTTTTTACTCTTTTTTTCCGCCTGGTTTAATAAGTATATCAATACGCCCGTAATCACGGCAATAAGGATAAATAATGGCACCAGTGTTTTTACTGGTTTTTGAAGTAGTCTCCTGAGCATAGTATAGTCAGTTGTTTGTTTCTCTTTTGTAACCATTTCTTTTTGAATTTTGCCCAGTTCTTTAATAACCTCTTGCATCGACTGGTAACGTTTGCCAGGATCTTTGGCCAATGCTTTGGAAACTATATCTTCCAGCTTTTTTGGGATATCGGCATTTACATGCTGAAGCGGTTCCGGTTGTTCGTCGAGAATAGAATAAACAACAGCCATACCCCTTTTATCTGTTTTAAAAGGCAGCCGGCCGGTGAGCATTTCGTATAGCACGACACCCCACGACCAGATATCGGAACGGTTATCGACCTCTTCGCCGCGAAGCTGTTCGGGCGACATATAGGCGATGGTACCACTCGTTGAGTCTTTTTCCGATAGCTTATCTTTTATCTGTAATGATTTAACCAGCCCTAAGTCCATAATTTTCACCCGACCTTTGTCTGTGATTCGTATATTGTCGCTTTTAATATCCCTGTGCACTATACCCTTGTTATGGATATCCTGCAGGCCTTCTGCTATTTGTGTGGCTATATCCAGGACTCCCTTAAATACCCCCTTAATAAGGGGGGAGAGAGGGGGGTGAATAATTTCTTTCAGGTTACGCCCTTCGATGTACTCCATGGCAATGAATACCTGTTCTTCAAATTCATTGATTTCATACACCGTACTGATATTGGGATGATTAACAGCGGCGGCAGCCTGTGCTTCCTGAAGCAACCTTGTTTTTTTGGTCCTATTAGAAATGGCACCGGGATGCAGGAATTTTAAGGCGACATGTCGGTTGAGTTTGGTGTCCTGAGCTTTGTAAACAATACCCATGCCGCCTTCGCCCAGTTTTTCAAGAATTTTGTAATGTGATATGTTTTTACCTATCATATTTTATTCTGAATCAATTTCACATGACATTATATCAGCAAATGCTATTATTTTTTTCTGTCGATATGAATCTGTTTTCAGTTGTTCGGTTTCTATTTTATGCCCATCTTTTTTTGTATGGCAATAAATCTTGGGTCCAGATATAGATCGCCCCAAACGGGTAATGCTATTATGTCGATCTTATTGTATACCAGATTTACATCGTAATTATCGCAGGCTTTCTCCAGGCACTGAAATCCTTTATCATTATCACCAAGAGCAAAATATACCAATAAAGGACAACCATCCGGGTTTTGCTTACTCAATTCATCTAAAACCTTTTGTGCTTCAGCTGTTTTACCCATTCTTGCGTATGTAATGCCAATCCAATGAAGGCTTAATCCATATATAGCGTTTTCCTTCTTAAATTCTTTTAACGCTTTTTCATACATCGACTGGAATAAATAAGCAAGTCCGAGTTCATCACGTAAACCATTGAAAGTAGAATCTAACTCAAGAGCTTTTTTCAATACTTCTTCAGCTTTTTTATATTGACCGTCACGGATTAATGCACGGCCCAGGTTCCTGTTTATTATCATTGAAAGCGGATCGAATTCGTAAGCCTTTTTCATTTCTGCCAAGCCTTCATTAAACTTGCACTGGAGTCTGAAATGCTCTCCTAACCAGTGGTGAGCTGTTGCATAGCCAGGATTTAGTTCGATGGCTTTTTTATACAATCTTTCAGCTTCGTCCCATTTCCATTCAAAAGTGCTTTTGGTATAAGCGAGAGAAGTGTTGACCTCTGCAAGATCACTGTTCAGTTCCATGGCTTTTAGTGCTGCCTTTTTTGCTTTTGGAACCATCTCATCGAATGAATAAGGACTGTAAAAGGGGAGCATACTATAAGCATCAGCCAGTCCTGAATAGGCTAAGGCATAATTAGGATCGATATCAATCGCTTCCTGAAATAAACTAATGGACTTTAGTAATCCTTCTTCCGTTCTCCGGTTCCAAAAATGAAGGCCTCTCAGATAAAGGTTATAAGCCTCCATATTCTGTGTGTGCCGGCTACCTGATTCAAATGACTTTCCTTCCAGTATCTTTATCTTCATTGCATTTACGATGGAATGAGAAATCTCATCCTGAATCTTAAAAAGATCTTCCATTTGCCGGTCATATTTATCGGACCAGAGATGGTAGCCATTGGAAACATCGATGAGCTGTGCCGTAATACGTAATTGCTCGCCTGATTTACGCACACTGCCTTCCACTATGTATTCCACATTGAGTTTTTTACCTATCTCGCGGATATCGGTGCTTGTGCCCTTAAATGAAAAGGCAGAGGTTCTGGCAGCAACGCGCAGTTCCCCGATCTGGCTTAGGGTGTTGATCAACTCCTCGGCAATACCGTCACAAAAATATTCCTGGTCTTTTTTAATACTCATGTCAACAAAAGGAAGTACGGCTATCGATTTTGTCCACTCATCCTGATACTCTTTCTGCGAACCGGTTTTTTTACTCTTTTTTTCCGCCTGGTTTAATAAGTATATCAATACGCCCGTAATCACGGCAATAAGGATAAATAATGGCACCAGTGTTTTTACTGGTTTTTGAAGTAGTCTCCTGAGCATAGTATAGTCAGTTGTTTGTTTCTCTTTTGTAACCATTTCTTTTTGAATTTTGCCCAGTTCTTTAATAACCTCTTGCATCGACTGGTAACGTTTGCCAGGATCTTTGGCCAATGCTTTGGAAACTATATCTTCCAGCTTTTTTGGGATATCGGCATTTACATGCTGAAGCGGTTCCGGTTGTTCGTCGAGAATAGAATAAACAACAGCCATACCCCTTTTATCTGTTTTAAAAGGCAGCCGGCCGGTGAGCATTTCGTATAGCACGACACCCCACGACCAGATATCGGAACGGTTATCGACCTCTTCGCCGCGAAGCTGTTCGGGCGACATATAGGCGATGGTACCACTCGTTGAGTCTTTTTCCGATAGCTTATCTTTTATCTGTAATGATTTAACCA
>CAYMQP010000171.1:7875-8230 GCA_964392505.1 uncultured Bacteroidales bacterium | reverse complement strand
GTGAACTGGGCCGCTTAATGGCTATCGGAACAGTAAAGGCGGTTGAAATTGGCTGTGGCATTAAAGCAACAAAAATGACAGGTTCGCAATGTAACGATACCATGCGGGTAAAGGATGGTAAGGTTGTTTTTAAATCGAACAATGCAGGGGGTATAACAGGAGGCCTTACAACAGGTCAGGATATAATTGCACGCGTAGCAGTAAAACCAACTCCCACTATTGCCAAACCTCAGGAAACCATCGATAAAGTGAGTCTCGAAAATAAGGAACTGGCAGCTGTAACACGCCGCGATCCTACTATAGTAGCCCGTGTGTGGCCAGTGGTTGAAGCGCAAACCGCCCTTATAATACTCGA
>CAYMQP010000171.1:0-7865 GCA_964392505.1 uncultured Bacteroidales bacterium | reverse complement strand
CATATATGCAACATGTGGCTTACCAGTCTATGAAACCAAAAAAGTGATAGACCTGATTTTTAAAAGATGTAATAAACTAAGTGGGCTTTAAGCGTTTTTTTCTAGTAGAACTATTGTTCTAAATTTATTGTTGATTATTATATGTTGAATTTAATAATTCATGCGATACTTTATTATTGGATATAAAAGCAGTGGTAAATCGACTATAGGTAGGCAGCTTGCCGCTAAAATAAATTTACAATTTATCGACCTGGATAAAGTAATTGAAAAGAGGGAAGGAAAAACGATACCCCAGCTTTATACTAAACTGGGAGATGAAGGCTTCAGGTTGAAAGAATGGGAAGCGCTAAAAGAAGTAGTCAAAAGCGATAATGTAGTAGTTGCTCTTGGTGGTGGTGCTCCTTGCCACTGCGATAATATGAACCTGATTGAAAAATTCGGAGAGGTTATTTATCTGCGTCTTGACGATGAAACCCTTATCAATCGTTTAAAATCGGCTACTGCTGATCGTCCTATTGTCATGAATAAAAATGATAATGAACTTCGAGACTATATTCGCGATATACGAAACCATTGCGAACATCATTATCAAAGGGCTAAATATATTATTGACAGCCAAGAACTCACTGTCGATAAGTTAATTAATTTTATTAAAGAACATAACGTGTAAATTAGATTACTCGATATCCATTATCTTGTGAATTCACTTACGGGATCAATCTCAAGAAATTTTGAAACAACACGCCAACAAATATTCGTAAGGGTACATGAATTCCGAATAAATCGAAGCTTAGATCGATGAAACGCTTAATACCCAGGATATTAAAGCATGGCAAGAGTGCCAATAAATAATCCACCGAAAAGAATAAATACTATTTCGCTACGTTGTTCCAGTTTTTTATTCGATAATATGGTAGGATTAAATATGAAATAAATCTTAGAATATTGAACATTAAAAATGACATTAAGTTTACGTGCGGTGAAATAAAATTTACACGACTTGTCTGTTTTGATGGGTAAAAGTATAAAACCTTGTGATAAGGAATATTACGTTGTAGCGAACAATTTATTAATTTTACCGGGCTATTTATTAGATACTTACCATTAGAAACCAAACAGCTGTCGTTTGACCGTTCGTATGTACAATAAACTGCTTAGGAAACTAAATATTGATTCCGGAGAAATAACCTTCGCCTTAATGCTGACCCTCTCGGCGTTTGTACTTGGCATTTTTTTATGTACTTACGATATTATTGCGCATGCCCTGTTCTTCGAAAAATGGGAACAAGAGGATATAGCGATGGCTTATATCTTTTCTGGCAGCTTGGGAATAATCCTGTTTTTTATTTATTCTTTTTTACATAAACGTATTACGTTTAAACTATTTCATTTTCTAACCTCATTCCTTATCCTTTTATCAGCCGGTTTTTTCATAGGATTCTATTTTTCTGTTCAGGGAGAAACAAGCTCTTTCTTTATGCTGGTTTCAATGTTCCCGATAAATTTATTGGCATTATTAGCATTCTGGCGTTATCAACGGAAGGTATTATTACCTGAACAAACCAAGAGGTTAATTCCTATAGTAGAAACGGGCTTAATTACAGGAATTGCCCTAAGCGCCTTTTTAACAGTACTTTTACTTCGGGTTTATGAATATCATATTCTTACCGGAATATCAGTACTCTTTCTGGTTATTTACTTTTTCACACAATTTCCTTTGAATATATATCATCGTACTAATCGACTTTTAAATCACCGGAAAGAACATGTTGTTCCCGTAAGTTCATCACCATTTATTTTATGGTCAACCAAATATACGCGCAATCTGCTGTTTTTTGCACTTATCTCGGCCATTTTAGGATTCTATATTCATTTTGGATTTATAAATTTATCTAGAATCAGGTTCACTGAAATTGATAGTTACTCCAAGTTTTACGGATTGTTTATCGGGACCATGTTTGTATTTATTATGCTGGTTGATAGGATACTGGTCCATCGAATCCTTTATTCCTATGATTCGCCATATAGCCTTGTTTTGTTACCTGTAGGATTAATGATCTTTTATATAATATCAATAGTTGGTACACTAGTTCTTAGGAAGTACAGTACTAATAATCCTTTAACGTATTTAATTATCCTGTTTGGAATAAATAAAATTGTATATGAAACCAGTAAAAGTGTAGTACAACTTCCTTCATTCAGAACAATGTATCGTACGCTGGATATCCGATTCCTGCAAATTATATATCCTCGCATTGAAGGAATGATAGTAATGGTAGGTCTGGCAATCACAGGAGGGATTCTGATAGGTATATATAAACTGATATCCGATTTGGTTTTATTTTTAATTTTTGGAACATGTATGTCGATGGTATGGTTCTGGTTTGCGATCAGACTAATCAAATTATATAAATTTGCTTTGCAGGAATCGTATAAGAAACTCCGTATCAGCCGATCGAAATATCAAACAACCGAAACATATACCGAAAAAATAAGGAAAATTCTGGTAGGCGACGATCCCGTTAAAGTAATTAATGCTATGCAAATGTCGGCGAGGATTGAGCCTCTAACATATGAAAAAGGATTGCAAAGAATGTTAGCAAATCCTCAGCCTGCGATTCAGGAATATGTATTAGAATGTATTGAGAATGAATCCTTACTTGAATTACTGCCTGAGTTAAGGAAAATTAATCCTGCGACTGAAGAATCAGCCCAGATGCTTATAAAAATTATAGCCGAATTTGAAAGAAGAGAAACCTTACTTTCGAAAGGGTTGGATTTAGAGCAACTTGTAAATAGCCGGAATGTAAAAGACAGAGTACTTGCGGCTGAAATTATCGGAGCCCGGAAGGATGTTACGTATACATCGGCTTTGGTAAACCTTACCAGGGAGTTCGAACCAGCTGTCAAAATTGCTGCTGTTAAAGCTATGGCGAGGATGAGTAGTGCCGATCACAGCTACCTGCTTATTGAATTTCTGATGTCGCCCGATTATCATGCTTATGCATTTGAAGCCCTGGTTCAGATTGGAGATCCTGCTCTGGATTATCTGGAGCGCCTGTTTATTAATCCAAATACTGACGATAGCGTACTTTCGCGTGTAATCAGAATATATGGAAAGGTAGGTACTCCAAAAGCCATTGACTTGTTATTGAATAAGCTTGAGAACCAAAGTCGCAGAATTACACTTAGTACTATAAATGCACTTCATGAGGCTAATTTCCAGGCAAATTCCCTCAATGTACATAGGATTCTGAATCTTATAGTTCGCACGATTAATATTATTGGATGGGATTATCTGGTTTATACCTCGCTTCCCGGAAAAGAAAGATACCAAGCCTTGAAAGAAGCTTATTTAGAGGAAATTCAGATAAATAAAAACCTACTTTTTAACCTACTTGCTCTGGCTTATAATGCGCGTACTATTAAGGAAATTCAGGAATTGCTTGAATTAGGATCGGAAGCCGATATTAGTCATGCTATTGAAATGCTAGATCATTTTGTTTATGAAGATATTAAACCTGTACTATTTCCTGTAATTGAAAATATTTCATCTAAAGAAAGGGTACGTCGCTTACAATACTATTTTCCCATTGAAAGTATGACTGAAGAGGAAATGATTTCATCAACCCTTACTCGCGATTATAACCTTCTCTCTATTTATCCGAGGATTTGTGCCATGCAGCTCGCGCTGGAAATGTCCGACTTTGAAGTCAACCAGGAATTAATTGCCAACCTGTTTCACCCAAATAAACTATTAAGAGAGGTAGCTGCCATGGTTATTAATAAAATGGATCCGGAGCTTTATGAGAGTGTTTCTCAGCGACTCGATGATCAGCTTCAATACGAACTAAAAGAAACACTTTTATCTGTTGAGAAAGAGGATAAGTTACTGCTAATAGAAAAATTCAACATATTAAAAAATACTGATAAAATATTGCACATGCACGAGAGCATACTTATTGAATTTGCTCAGGCTTTCAGAGAAGTTATATTCGAGCCCGGTAATTCGGTCGATCTGCTTCAGTATACTAAGGATTATGCCTTATTTTTATTAGTACGAGGAAGCATTCAATTTGAAGGAGAGGATATTCAATTCATTGAAGATCAGGAATACTGGTTATACTATTCAAATGTTTTGGTGAATTCCGGAGTTACACATTTAAAATTCGATGAAGAAACCATACTTTTGACAGTTGACGATGATACTATTGAAACACTTCTTTTCGACCATGCTGAAGTGGCCAATTGTGTTCTGAATTGTGTTGAACAATTTAAAATTGCAAGTTAAGCATGACTAAGAAGTACGATATATATATTACTTTTCCTACACAGCAGATCAATAACGATTCAAAACTTTATCAGATTGCCAATGCTGCTGTGCTCAGGCTCCAGCTTGCAATTAACCGTATTATAAAACAACAAGTTACTATTGCCTGGAAAGGAGGAAATAGTTTTAATCCTTCAGAGTACCGACAGGTAATTCGGGAGAGTAAATTAGCTGTTTTTTTTATACATCCTGAATTCGAGCTAGATACTGATTATATCCGAGAACTTGAGGATATCTGCGAACTTATGGCCTTTGAAAAGGCTGACCTTATTGAAAGTTACAGTAAGATTTTCAAAATCAGTCTTGAACCTTCAAAAAAGCCCCTTAATCCTCCTTGTATCAACGATCTTTTATCGTACGACTTTTTTGAGAAAAATATCTATAATCGAAAAATAAAAAGCCTTGATTTTGATTCGTCTGATAAAACTTCGACTGTTTACAGCAAATTGCTCGATCTGGCTTATGATATATCTTCTTCGCTGAAAATACAAAATTCAGAAGATGATATCAGGGAAAATAAAAAACCCTTTGTTTTTCTGGGGCTTACTACATTCGATCAACAGCAGGCACGCGACGACATTAAGCGAGAGTTGCAGCATTATGGTTTTAGAGTACTGCCTTTTACTACTTTGCCTCAAACCGGAGAAGAATTTGAACGAGCTTTAATTAATAATCTTGATAAGGCTGACACTGTAATCCAACTCATGGGATCGCAATATGGAGAAATGCTTAAGGGAACCAAGTATTCTGTACCCGATTATCAAAATCGGATTATAAGAGAATACCAGCAAAAAAATGAAAACTCCGGTTTTAATCGATTTATTTGGATTCCTCAAAACAGTAAAATTAGCGATCAGCGTCAGGCGTTATATTTGAAAAGATTGCGCAGAGACGATGCTACGGTTAATACCGAAATCATCGAAAGTCCCCTTGAAACCTTTAAAACCATTCTATCAGCCAAACTGGAAAATTCAAATCACATTTCCAGAATAGAATATGAAAACATTTCAATAGTATATTTGCTTACTGAAGAAAATGATTTACTGGAAATAGAGGAAATCTATTCAACACTCACTTTATCAGGTTTAAAAGTATATAAGCTTGATTATGAAGAGCAGGTGGGTATTTATGCAAGGCATTTGCAGGCATTACGCGATTCAGATGCTGTAGTGATTTATCAGACAAGCGAAAATCAATACTGGCTAAACAGTAAACTACGCGATATAATTAAATCGCCCGGTATTGGAAGAATAAAACCTTTTAAGAAAGTTGTACTGGTAACAAGCCATACTCCTGATGAAGATTTAATCAGAATGATTAAAACGAGAGTTGAACTGCTGAATATCAAAGAAGTCGAACCCGAACAGATTTTACAAAAAATAATCTCGGAATGATTACCAATAAAGTACAGGCACAATATAATCTGAGTGAGCAGGAAAATCCGTTTCCGGGATTAAGAGCTTTTAGTATCGAAGAGAGTCATTTATTTTTCGGACGAGAGGGTCAAAGTGAAATTATACTTGAATATCTAGCAAAGAATCATTTTGCAGCTGTAACAGGAGCTTCGGGAAGTGGTAAATCATCTCTAATTTACTGTGGACTGGTTCCTATCCTTTTTGGTGGATTTGTTGCCGGTGCGGGATCGGACTGGAAAATTATAGCCACACGACCAGGAAACCAACCAGTACTTAACCTGGCCGAAGCAATTGCCGATGCTGAAACCCAGAATACTGAAGTCTCCGAAGAGTTACATTCCACAACACGTAACCTTGTGTATGCCCTCCTCAGAAGAAATTCTTTTGGATTAGTGGATGCTATTGCACAAATGGGGTTAAAAAGAAATGAAAATCTACTTCTAATCATCGACCAATTTGAAGAATTATTTCGTTTTAAGGAAAGCCGGGACGATAAGCTAACTACCGTTAATGAAACTGAAGCTTTTATAAAATTACTGGTGAATGCTATTCATCAGCGCCGACTGCCTATTTATATAGTTCTTACTATGCGCTCCGATTTTATAGGCGATTGCAGTCAGTTTCAAGGTCTTACTGCCTTAATAAACGACAGTAATTTTTTGGTTCCTCAAATGACCCGCGATGACTTTTCGCATGCCATAATGGGTCCAGTTGCTGTTGCCGGAGCCGAAATGGATCCTCAGTTATATCAGGAAATATTAAACTCAATTAGCGAAGGTTCCGATCAGCTACCCGTGTTACAGCATTCGATGATGCGTACATGGGAATTTTGGAAAAAATATAACGAACCAGGTACTCCTCTTCGACTACGCGATTATGAAGCTGCAGGTAAAATGGAGAATGCTCTCTCCATGCATGCTAACGAAGCTTATGAAGTTCTTAGCGAAGAAGGCAAAATTATCTGTAAGAGTATGTTCAAAACTCTTACTGAAAAGAGTTTCGATAATAAAGGAATTCGCCATCCTGCCACTGTCAAGGAAATTGCTGATGTTGCCCAAGCTCCTATCGAAGCTGTGATCCCGGTAATCAATGAATTTCGTTCAAGAGGAAGATCTTTCATTATTCCTGCTGAACACGTTGAACTTAACGAGCACACCGTAATAGATATATCGCATGAGAGTTTGATGAGAGTTTGGGACAGGCTTAAAGGCTGGGTTGAGGAGGAAACGAATTCGGTTCAAATGTATATGCGACTTTCGGAGACAGCATCGCTTTATCAGTTGGGGAAAACAGGATTATGGCGACCTCCTGATTTACAGTTGGCGCTGAACTGGAAAAAAACACAACAACCCTCTTTGGCATGGGCAAAGAAATATAATCCAGCATTCGAGAAAGTAATGGTTTTCCTCGATGCCAGTGAAAAGAAATTCTTACAGGAAGAACAAAACAAAGTAAAGCTTCAACGACGTACCCTCAATCGAACTCGTAGGTTTGCAACCTTTATGGGAGTTGCTGCAATTCTTTTAATATTTGCTGTGATTTTTGCTTATAATCAGAAAAAAGATGCAGACAATTTAAGACTCATAGCCGAATCGTATGCTCAAATAATGGAGCAGGAGAAAAATATTGCCGTTGAAGAAAAGGATTTAAAAGAACTGGAACGATTACGCGCTATGATCGAGAAGGATTCGGCTGAGAAATCTCAGATGATGGCACTTTTACAGTTAAGTGAAGTTCAGGAAGATGCGGAACAGGCCTATGAGCATCTGGATGAAGTGATACAGCAAAGTGAAGTGTTACAAAAAACAACCAATCAGGCTCAAAGAGAAAGAGAATTAGCGGAAAGAACGGCACAACAAGCCCGGGAAGAACAAAACCGTGCTGAACAGGCAAAAACCCTTGAAATGCGTAAGAGAATGCTTACCACAGCCCAAACTATGGCAATTAAAGCCATGCAGGTCGATAATCGTGATGTTAAAGGATTACTTGCATATCAAGCCTATAAATTCAATATACAATATAGTGGTATTGAAAATCAACCCGATGTATATAAGGGATTATATAATGTTTTTACTACAAACCGTGGAGTTGGTTTTAATGCACTTAAAGCACATGAAGGT
>CAYMQP010000170.1:0-8293 GCA_964392505.1 uncultured Bacteroidales bacterium | reverse complement strand
ATACCTATTATTATGTAATTGATTTCCGGTCGAATGAACTGAAACCTTTAAAAGGGACTGTAACCATTGTACGATAATACTTAATTTTATTAATAGATTAGCAATTTAAAATTTTCAATAGCCTATATCATACCGAATGAGAAAACAACTTTGTTTCATACTTCTACTTCTGTTGGTTATAAATTCGCTTAAACTTGATGGTCAGCAGCAACCTTTATATAGTCAGTTTACATTCAATAAATACCTGTTTAATCCGGCAGTAGCAGGAAGTGAACCTACCACAATGATACAGGTATCGGCCTATGAACAATGGCTGGGCTTTAAAGGTGCACCAAAATTCCATACCGCTAGTTTTGAAACAAGAATTTTCAGGGAAGCAAGGAAGCCAAGACGTGATGTTAGGATAAAATTTAAGTTATTCAGACCCGGTACTGTGGGTACCGGTGTTCAAATATTTAATGAAAAATACGGGACTCTGAGTCATACCGGAGTTACAGGGACATATTCCTATCATCTGAAATTGGGATCTCAACAACTTTCTTTTGGGATCTCTCCGGTACTCTCTAATCTTGGATTAAAATCATCAGAAATAATACTCCCCGACGATGTGTTTGACGAGTTGCTTGAAGGAGAGAATACACGGCGCTGGATCATCGATTTTAATTTTGGAGCCTATCTGATGCAACGAGAATATTTTGCCGGATATTCGGTTCATCATCTTTCCAAATCGGCAATTCAATGGGGAGGTAGTATTGATGCCAATTATCGTATTGGCCGTCAGCATTATTTTATGGGTGGCTATAAGTATTACTATTCGAGCAAATTACTGTTTGAACCTTCTATGCTGATTAAAATTTCAGAGGATAGGAAGAATCAGATGGATATAAATGTAAAATGTACTATTTCGGAGAATTATTGGTGTGGATTATCCTATAAAACCAGTAAGACTTTATCGATATTCGGAGGATTGCAATACGACCGCTATTTCTTCTGTTATGCCTTTGATTATACTCTTACTTCAATACGCAAATTCAATTATGGTTCACACGAACTGCTACTTGCTGTACAACTAGGTGCCACTACCCGGCGTTATCGCTGGTTAAATACTTATTAATATCGTGCAGAACGGGGTAATCTTGGCTCCTTATTAATAATTCTGATGCTTATAACTTTTGGAAAAGCTTGTAATACGAAAATTATCTTCCTCTAAGGCTTCAAAATATAGGGTAGTCATGTTAAAAAACAACACCAATATTACTATAACCGTTAAAAAATGGAGACCCTTTTGGAGTCTCCATTAATGCTGTCTATCAATCTTTTCTAGCTTATTCTTCGTATGGCCAGCCAGGATTCTGTATAAGTGTGCCCTGTGAAAGATCGATCTGCGACCGCGGTACCTCAAAAAGCCCCATGGTCTCAGGCCTGAAATTAACCGGGTAGGGGGCCTCATCAAAGTACTCGTCACTCTCATCCCAGTCAATAATATCGTTGGCTATGTCCATACCCTGGCGAAGGACATCCCAATACCGGTGACCCTCAAAAGCCAGTTCAAACCGGCGTTCTTCCAGAATTGCCTGTTTACTCACGGTAATAGCAGGTGCACTGCCGGCAAATGCACGGTTTCGTACCTTGTCGAAATACTGCTGGGCAAGGGCCATATCATCTGCAAGATGTAATTCGGCACCAATAAGTAATACTTCGGCAAAACGGATTTCCGGTTTGTCATCCGGATTATCGGTAATGTAATTACCACCCAGTGCAACTGTTGTATGTTCATTATTTACAGTGTCCCAAACGGGGACGAACTTACGCCAGTTATATCCGGTATATTCCCGCTGGTCACTCTGGTCAAATGCGAGCCCAAGCTCGTCCCAGGCTAAGATGGAAGCATCGCGTCTGGTATCACCATCCTCAAAAGCGTGGTACAGGGCGGGGTTAACCGTGCAGGCCCCCCATCCGTTAGCAAAAGTCTCAATAGTCTGATTCCTTGGGCCTATCATTACCTGCCAGTTGTTTCCGTCGTGCAGGTTCTCGTCCCCTAGAGCTTTGTAAGTATACTTAATCGGGAATACAGTTTCAACGTTATCTTCACCTACAAATCCATCAAGAGTCTGTCTCCACAGATTATTGTAATTATTGACAAGGTCATATCCACTATTATTAATTATGTCATCAATATAATCGGTAACCTGGTTGCGTGTAACTACTCCTGCAAGGTCACTTTCACCGTAATAATCTGTATAATAGAGATATACCCTGCCCAGAAGCGCTTCGGCAGCCCACTTGGTTATCCGTCCATACTCAATGGAGGGAATCTGCTGGTAGGGTATCGCTTCGATGTTATTAATGGCATAAACCAAGTCTTCAGATATCAATGCATAAACTTCGGCCGGAGGTGAAGGTGGAACGTTAAGGTTTTCCACGTCCAGCAATGTTGAAAGGAGGGGCACATTTCCCCATAACCTTACAAGGTCGAAATAGTAGTATGCTCTGAGGAACCTGGCTTCAGCAATATACCGGTTCTCAAGTTCCGGCTCACTACCCCAGTCTTCCACATTTCCAATGTTTTGTAAAAGGACATTACAGCGGTAGATACCCGTCCAGTATTTTGCCCAGCACTCGTCGTGTGGGTTATAGAATCCGTAAGTGATAAAATCGTCCCATACCTGGTAACGCTGGTCATCGGAAGCTCCACACCCGCCAAAACAGTTGTCAGATGCTACCTCCGAGATCTGTAATATATGATCGTAATAACTCCATTGAAGAACATCGTAAGCTGCAACAAGAGCTTGTAATGCATCCTCAGGAGTCTGATAAAAGTTACCTACTACTTTCTGACCGTAGGGATCAACATCGAGCCATTCTTCGCCGCATGACCAGCAAAGTGTAATCAGTATGATTAGTGCTAAATATATTTTTTTCATGACTGTTATGTTTAGAATTTAAGATTTAGTCCTACTATGTATGTGCGGGGTGTAGGATAATATCCGTTATCGATTCCGATGGAATAGTTTTCATACCGAGTCTCATCCAGGTCACCATAACCTACTTCAGGATCGTATCCCGTGTATTTTGTGAATGTATATAGATTTTGTGCGGAAACATAGATCCGGAACTGCGACAGAAAGTCAACATTCCGCAGAGGACCCTTACTAAAGTCGTAACCAAGTATCAGACCCCTGATCTTCATGTAGGAACCATCCTCGATGTATAGGTCGGAGATACGTTTATAGTTCTGGTTTCCTTCAGCTCCCGTTGTAACCCTTGGACGTTCATTTGAAGTCCCGGGACCTGTCCACCGGTCAAGCACATCGGTGGTGTAATTGGAAAAAGCTCTTGCTTCGGCCCGGTAACCGTAAAGGATCTCGTTGCCGTAAACCCCCTGAAGTATTAAGGAAAAATCGAATCCTTTGTACGAACAATCGAACGAAAAGCCGTATGTAAAATCGGGATGTGGATTTCCGATCATAGTACGGTCTTCGCCATCGATAGTACCGTCACCATTAACATCTACAAAGCGCACATCTCCCGGTTTGGCTGCAGGCTGGATCAACTGACCGTCATGTGCATAACTGTTTATTTCGCTGGTGTCCTGGAATATTCCGTCGAATTTAAATCCGTAGAAGTAACCAATGGGAAAACCTACCTCGGCACGGTAACATTCCGTTTGTCCGCCATGGAAGAGCTGGTTTTCCTCACCGTGGATCACACCCTCGGGATTGTCGATCCGTAATACCTCATTCTGGTTGAAAGCCATATTTCCCGAAACATTGAAGAAGAATTCGCCTATGTATTTCTGATAGGATAGCATGAATTCCAATCCGCGGTTTCTCACGTCGCCACCATTTATGGTGGGTGCATCGGTTCCGGCAAGGTCGGAAACAGGAGCTATGATCAGCCAGTCCTTTGTTGTTTTCTGGTATGCATCAATAGTAAATGAAAAATCGAGGAACCGGCTGTCGATACCGATGTTTGTCTGTTCCGAAGTTTCCCATTTGAGTCTGTTGTTATGTATTTTCTCCGGAGAAGCACCAACAAACTGTACATCGTCGGAACCAAAGTAATAGTCTCGTTCGGTAGATTGAATGGTTGCTTCGTACATATAATCCAGGATCTTGTCATTGCCATTCTGGCCCCAGCTTCCCCTAAGTTTAAGGAAACTGATTGCATCGATATTGAAGAAATTTTCCTGCGAGATCACCCATCCCGCCGAAAATGAAGGAAAGTAACCAAACCGGTTGTCAGGGCCGAATTTGGACGAACCATCGATACGGTAAATGGCTGAGAAGAGATATTTTTCATCAAAGTCGTAATTCAAACGGCCATAATAGGAAACCAGTCGCCTTATCTTTTTTCCGCCTGAAGTTATCTGCGTTTCGCTGTTGGTCGCTCCATCAAGTATGGCATTCTCGAAATCTTCAATTACCAGATCTTCTTTCTCTCCTTCGATATTGAACCGTTCATATTCCTCAACCGTATTTCCCACTAGCACATTTACCTTATGTTTACCAAATGTCCTGCTGAAATTCAGGTAGTTCTCCCAGTTATAAGTAAAATTACGCTCCATACGCATGATGGCCCTGGAATTCAAATTGAAGACGATGGGTATCAGATAATATTCGGGCTGGAATTCGTTTTCCTGCTGGAACATTATATCAACGTTTATCCTCGATGTAAAAGTCAGTCCTTTAAAAAATTCTACTTCACCGTAAAGGTTACCCAGTATTTTATCCCGTTTTGTAAGACCTATATATCTATAGTAAAGTGCTGCTAAGGGATTGACATCGTTTGCAGCTATCTGGGGAATCCAGGAAACTCCAAAACCATCTTCGGTAGTATCCGAGTAAGCATCAAAGGTAGGACTGGCGTTAAGGAAGCTTCGTACTGCATTATCGCCATAAATACTGGTGGTCCCGATACCTCTCTGGTTTTCATGACTATAGATCAGGTTTTCGCCTATTCTGACCCTGTTGTTATACAGTTTATGTTCCGAATTCATCCTTAAAGATATTCTTTCGTAGCTGGATTTATTGGCCGAACCGACAATTCCTTCCTGCTGGAAGTAGGAAAGAGAAGAAGAAAATACGCTTACATCGTTTCCGCCTGATATGGAAAAAACATGGTTCTGGACAGGTGCATTTTTATTGAACATGTAATCCTGCCAGTCGGTTCCTTCACCTATGGTATCGATCATTTCCTGGTCGAAGAATCCTGTCCATCCCATATTTTCGCGTTGCTCATTCTGTATCATCAGGTATTCCTTGGCATTCAGCATTTCCAGTCTTTTCGGGGTATTCTGTATTCCCATATAGGTATCGAAAGAAACCCTGAGATCACCACTCTGGCCTTTCTTTGTCGTTATCAGAATTACCCCGTTCGCTGCCCTGGCACCATAAATTGACGATGAGGCGGCATCCTTTAAAATATCAACGGATTCAATATCGGAAGTGCTTAAAAACCTGATGTTATCTGTAACCATTCCATCCACAACATAGAGAGGATCCGAGTTACCTACTGTTCCTACTCCACGGATAGTAACCCTCAGGTCTTCGCCTGGCTGGCCGGTATTGGAAGTGATGTGTACTCCAGGCGCTAAACCCTGAAGAGATTGCTCAAGCCTGAGGGTTTTTTTCTGGAATATATCATCTCCCCCGATATGGAGGTTAGCCCCTGTTGAGAGTTTCTTCTTTTGTACCCCATACCCGATTACTACAACTTCATCAAGTCCGATAATATCGGGTGAAAGCGCCAAATTAATTACTTCCTGGTCACCAACCGTTACCTCGTTCTCGAGATAACCCACGTAACTGAATACAAGAATATCGGCATTCGATACCGTGATAGAATAGTTACCATCCACATCGGTAATGGTACCTATGGAAGTTCCTTTTACCAGAATAGAAACCCCTGGCAATGCCTCACCAGAAGTAGCATCAGTAACCACTCCGGTAACAACTTTCTCATCCTGCAAAATTTCTGTTGCAGTTTCTGTGGCCGACACTCTAGGTGCCGTCATAAACATCACCAGAAAAAAGGTTAGTAACACCCTTACTCCGGAGAGTCTGGTTAACAATAAATTGAGTGCATTGTTTCTCATAGTAATTTCAGGTTAGAATTAATTCTCCTATCTTTTTAAAAGTTACAATAATTCTTATTTCTTTTCAAGATATATGCGTTGTTATGCAATGTAATTAAAATGTTAATTATATGAGTAGTATTATTCTATATTGTGTGATCCTCGAAAATAGAAGATGGCAGGCTGATTTGCGTGTTAAAATGTTATTGAGTAGTAACGAATTTGTAAAATATTCAAACTAGCGCCAATGGCTAGTTTAAAGCATTTTGTATGGTAATCATCTGCTCGTAATAGTAATCGAACATTTTCTTATTTCCATTCTCCCTATACAACGCACTAAGTAAAAACACTATATTATAGTAGTAAGGATTATGTTCGTAGCCTTTTATTGCTATTTCGATTGCCTCGGGTATTCTGTCTTCCGAGTGAAGTGCTATAGCATATATGTAGTAATAATAAGGATTCCCAGAATCATACTCAATTGATTTCTGCATCATGTCAAGAGCACGTTTTCTTCTGTTCTGACGTACATATAACATTGCTATTGCATGAAATAATTCCGCACTTTCAGGGCTTCGGGATAATTGTTGTACCAGGATTTTTTCACCCAGGGTTTCATCACCAAAATGTCTGTATAAATCGGCCAAATTAATACTGGCTTCAACGCAGAATGAATCAATCCTCAATGCATTTTTATAGCATAATAGAGCACTATCCGCATTGTCTTCGTTGAAATAGTAAATCCCCATATTAACGTGAGTTGCAGGCTGATCGGAATTCACAAGAAGCATTTTTAAATATTCTTGCATGGTGCTACGATGCGAATTTCTAACCAGATCGGCCTTCTCAATATAGGGCACCTTTGAGTAAGCCCGAGCAGCTTCATATCTGACTGCCCGGACAGGATCATTTAACATATCCAAGATCTCCCGAATGGCTTTATTCTCATATACCTGGCTTAGTGAACGGATACTTGCCATCCGAGCCAGAGCTGAAGAATCGTGTAGTGCTTGTTTTAAGAAGTATACTCCCTTATTCGATGAATAATTCCCCAAATAATTTAGCGCAGAGGCTCTTATGATATCATTAATATTATAATCACCTGCTATTTCAATTAGCTCATTGAGAGCTTCCGGCATAATTTTCGAAGCTTTGTAAAAAACTTCGCCATAATGTGGGATGGTGTCATATTTGTTTCCATACCATTTTCTGAACCACTCATTAGCCCATTGATCCGACTGATCGGTATGACAGTCGGTACAACTGTTTGGTGAACCTGTTTTTAACGAGATATCGGGCCTGGGAATACGTATGCTATGGTCACGTCGTGAGTCAACTACCATATAATTCGTAAGTGGCATGTGGCAATCGCTACAACTATTACCGCTGCTGCCAATACGGTGGAGATGGTGCTCATAGCTGTTGTATTTTGCATAAACATGACACTGGGCGCAGAGTATATTGCCAGGAGCTTTTACTTGCATAGAATGAGGATCGTGACAATTAGTGCACGTTACACCATTCTTATACATTTTACTTTGCAGAAACGATCCATAAACATAAACTTCTTCTTTGATCTGACCGTCGGTATAGTACAGATGTGGTTCTATAACTTCCGGAATATGAGTTTGCATCAACGACTCGCCATGTTTATAACAATCCCATATCTGTATTCTGCGTGAATGACAGCGTGCGCATAATTCTATCTCTTCATGATTTTGAAGCTTTTTATTTCTGTAGGCGGTTCCCTGTTGCATATCAAATATCCATACAGCGCTGTCATTTGTAAAACTAAACTCATATCCCGTATTAGGAAAACGAGATACAGAACGGTTTTTCTCATCACGAAGAGCCCATTTCAAGTGCTTTGCCGAAGGTCCGTGACAGGCATCGCAGGAAACATCAACTTCCTTCCAAGTAGTATTAAATGAAAGGGATTTAATATCATATCCTTTGCTAAGTCCCGTTGAATGACATTCGGCACATACATGATTCCAATTTTGATAATTACCTGTCCAGAAAAGATTATCGGTATGTGATATTCTTTCGTTTTGATAAATATAAAACCAGTGTTGTCCACCTGCTTCCTTGGTTCGATTGTCCCAACACCATGGTAGAACCTGATAATAACCCCGGGGAAATTCGACCAAATATTGCTGAAGAGGAGTCCAGCCAAACGTATAAACGATTTCATAATTAGTATACTCACCCCCGGTT
>CAYMQP010000169.1:8010-8347 GCA_964392505.1 uncultured Bacteroidales bacterium | reverse complement strand
GCATATATATTTAGGCGCGACGAATATGGAAACTGGAGCCAGATACAAAAAATAGTGGCTTCCGACAGAGATGAACTTGATTATTTTGGTATATCAGTAAGCATTTCGGGAAATTATGCCATTATTGGTGCTTTTGTTGAAGATGAAGATGCTGCAGGAGGAAATACAGTGGCTGATGCAGGATCGGCTTATATCTTTGAAAAACAAGAAAGTGGCAATTGGGATGAAATTGATAAAATTGTTGCTCCCGACAGGGATGTGGATGATCGCTTTGGGCGTTCCGTAGCAATTTCCGGAGATTATGTTATTGTTGGTGCTGAAAGGGAAGATGAAGATG
>CAYMQP010000169.1:0-8000 GCA_964392505.1 uncultured Bacteroidales bacterium | reverse complement strand
GAGAAAATACATTAAGTACAGCGGGATCGGCCTATATTTTCAAACATAATGGCGAAGGAAACTGGGAATATGTGCAGAAGATAGTAGCTTCTGACAGAGCTGAGGGTGATTTCTTTGCTAAGACGGTTAGCATATCGGGCAGCTATGCTATTGCCGGCGCTTATGCAAAGGATGATGATTCGGGAGGCGGTACGGTGTATGATGTAGGCTCAGCATATATTTTTGAGAAAAATGGAAGCGAAAACTGGAATGAAGTTCAAAAAATAATGGCTTCGGATAACGACTTTGCCGATGGTTTTGGAAATTCTGTAGATATATCTGGCGATCTTGCTGTTGTTGGAGCATCAAATGACGAAAAGAATGCTGAAGGGAACGATGATGTGCCTTACGCTGGTTCGACCTATATTTTCAAACGCAATAGTTCAGGAATCTGGGAAGAAATACAGAAAATTGTTACTTCGGATCGAGATACAGGCGATTATTTTGGACATGCGGTTAGTATATCAGGAGATTATATTGTAACCGGAGCAGTGTATGACGATCTGAACAAAAAAGCCGAACCAACCGGTGACCATGGCTCAGCATACGTATTTGAAACCTGTTCTCAAAATCCTGTAAATAATCCTGAAAATGTTGTTGAGAACGGTGATTTTGAGATTTGTAAGTTAAATCCATGGTCAGTATCAACCTGGGAGGGAGCAACAGCATCTGCAGTGATAGTTAATGGTGAATGTAAGGTATCACCATTTGAAATTGCCAGTGAACCGCTACCATGGCATATACAACTTTTACAGTTACTCTCCGAAGAACAAAAAGAAATGATTGAATTAGGGGAAACGTATATACTATCATTCGATGCTTATGCAGAAACTGAAAATAGAAACTTCTATGTGTTTTTAGGAGATCATGATCCGCCCTTTACAGTTTTAATTGATGAACCGTTTACAGTAGGCATGGAAACCGAAACATTCTCTTTTGAATTTGATTTTAGAGAAGTATTTCCTAACACACGTCTTTGCTTCTCAGTTGGCGCTGAAATGCCTGCAGTCACATTCGATAATGTAAGTCTTATGAAAAAAACTATACCACCAGAAGCTATCAATATATCTAATAATACTAAGATAAAAATAGTACCAAATCCGGCAACAGATCAGCTTATGGTCTGTGCTGAAGAAGGATCAACTGTACTAGTATTTGATAATCTTGGCAAGCTATTAAAAACAGGTATTATCAAAAATGGGCAGGCAATCTTCCATATTGTCGATTTAACCAATGGAATTTATATAGTGAATGTACAGAAAGAAGATAAAGTTCATATAAAGAAGGTCTTAATACAGCGATAGTTAAATAGAAATATAAAAAGCAAAAGAAAACGCCATCTCGTTTTGGGATGATGCAAGGTGATTTACTTTCTTTCTTAACCCTCCTCCACATCTTTCATACTCATCTGAATCCGCTTTCGGGCTATATCTACTTCAAGTATCTTTACCTTCACATGCTGATTTAGCTGAACAATTTCATTCGGATCGGAAACAAAGCGGTTGGCCAGTTGAGAGATATGCACCAATCCATCCTGCTTTACCCCAATATCGACAAAGGCACCAAAATTAGTTATGTTAGTTACGATACCCGGGACAACCATTCCTGGTTTCACATCTTCTATTTTAAAAAGCTCTTTAGCAAATTCAAATACTTTAGCCTTAGTTCTTGGATCGCGTCCTGGTTTGGTCAATTCGTTCTGTATATCTTTAAGAGTTGGAATTCCTACTTTGTCAGTTGTATACTTTTGAATGTCAATCTTGTTTTGTAACTCTTTATCAGCAATAAGGGCTTCGAGAGATACATTCAGATCCTCAACCATCCTTTTCACAATAGGATAACTTTCGGGATGTACTGCTGTATTATCGAGCGGATTTTTTCCATTGCGTATTCTCAAAAATCCCGCTGACTGCTCAAATACTTTAGTTCCCAACTGGGGAACGTTTTTTAATTCGTCGCGTGACTGAAAAGCTCCTTTTTCGGAACGGTATTCCACAATATTTTTCGCCATTTGCTGACCAAGGCCCGAAACATAGGTGAGCAAATGCTTACTAGCTGTGTTCAAATCGGCACCCACAGCATTTACACAACTTTCCACAACCTCATCCAGTTTCTTCTTTAATTTACCCTGATCAACGTCGTGCTGATACTGCCCCACTCCTATCGATTTCGGATCGATCTTCACCAGTTCTGCCATGGGATCCATAAGCCTGCGCCCAATAGATACCGCTCCTCGTACCGTAACATCGTATTGGGGAAATTCCTCACGCGCTACTTTGGATGCCGAATATACCGAAGCACCTGCTTCGTTTACAATAAAAACCTGTAAATCCCTGTCAAATCGCATTTTTTTAACAAAATGCTCGGTTTCGCGACTCGCAGTGCCGTTTCCAATAGCAATAGCTTCAATTTTGTACATCTGTACCAATGACGATAGCTTATGCGCTGCCTTCTTTGTCTCACTTTGCGGTGCATGTGGATAAATAGTCTCGTTATGAAGAAGATTTCCGTATGTATCCAAACAAACTACCTTACATCCGGTACGGTATCCGGGATCGATAGCTAAAATCCGTCTTTCGCCTAGCGGAGGAGCCATAAGTAACTGTCGGAGGTTGATGGAAAAAACCCGAATAGCTTCATCGTCGGCTTTTTCTTTTGAGAGGGCACGGAATTCATTTTCAATAGAAGGATGTAATAATCGTTTATAACTGGCTTTTACAGCTATACGAACCTGTTCCGATACATCGAGATAGCCTTTAACAAATTGTCGATACAAGTTTTCCAGCACCTTTTCTTCATCCGGTGTAACGACAAGCTTCAAAAATCCTTCCTCCTCTCCTCTGAACATGGCTAATAGCCGATGAGAAGGACAACGTGAGAGTGGTTCTGAAAAATTAAAGTAGTCTTTATATTTTACACCTTCTTCTTCTTTGCTCTTTACCATCTTCGAAAAAATAAAGGCTCCACGCTGGAAATGGTATCTTACCAAATTCCGTGTTTGCTTATCTTCATTGATCCATTCTGCAATGATATCATGTGCTCCCTGCACGGCTGCTTCTTTATCGGGTACCTGCTCATTAATAAATTCAGCTGCCCGCGCCTGAATATCGGGCTCCTTCTGTTTCATTATTATAGCCGCAAGAGGTTCAAGCCCCTTTTCCCTGGCTATACTGGCCCGGGTTTTCTTTTTAGGTTTGTAGGGTAAGTACAAATCTTCAAGCTCAGTTAACGACTCAGCCGATTCAATTTTCTGTTTTAATTCGGAAGTTAGCTCTCCCTGTTCCTCAATGGTTCTTAGTATGGTTTCACGCCGTTTGTCGATTTCCTGCAATTTCAGGAAGAGATCGCGTATTTCGGTTATCCGTACCTCATCCATGCTACCTGTCATTTCCTTACGATAACGACTGATAAAGGGTATGGTTGCACCTTCATCGAGGAGTTGAAGTACGTTGCTTATATACCTTACATCAAGTTTTGTTGCCTTGGCTATTTTATCGATATTCATCTGTTTGCTTTTCATAATCGATCGCAAAAATAGGGATATTAAAAGCAATTTTGTCCCTGATCGAAACTTAGCGGTAAATATTTTGTTACACGATATAAGAAAGGATACAAGATCAGATATGAATATGCAATACATTTAAGCATTATCTAGTTCATCTTTGTATATTTTTAAGTGGTATTTTTACATATTGTTATCAATTGTTAAGTTTAAATGAAATTCGATATTTCCATTTTATTACCTTTTTACAACAGCGAACATACCCTCGCAGATAGTATCGAGAGCATGCTGAAACAGACTTATGATAAATTTGAACTGATACTTATTGATAATAACTCGACCGATGGCAGTTTACAGATCGCTGAAGATTATGCAGCGAAAGATTCAAGAATTCAAGTATTATCAGAACCTAAAAAGGGAATTGTATATGCCCTGAATACAGGGATCACTGCCTCAAACGGAAAATATATTGCTCGTATGGATGCCGACGATATTTCACATCCCGAACGTCTGGAGAAACAACGTCATTTTCTGGAAATAAACAAGGAGTTCGATCTCGTTGCCTGCTGTGTCGATTATGTTAACGATGATGCTTTACAGTTTGGATTTTTTGAGTATGTAAAATGGAATAACCGGATTATAACCTACGAAGATATATGTCTGAACCGATTTATCGAGTCGCCACTGGTGCACCCTACAGTGATGTTCCGCAAAAAACTGACAGATAAATATGAAATGTACCGTCAGGGTGATTTCCCTGAAGATTACGAATTATGGTTACGATTGCTTGATGAGGGAGTTAAAATGTGCAAACTACCTGACATACTGCTCGAATGGAAAGATACCCCCAACAGGTTGAGCAGAACAGATGAACGATATGCTATTCAGGCTTTTTTCGAGATTAAAACCTATTACCTTTTTAAATGGCTGAAAAATAATAATCAATATCATCCAAAGATTGTGGTTTGGGGAGCAGGCCGTTTGGCCCGTCAACGATTTTCATTGCTTCGCGATCTGGGTATTGATCCTAAATTTTTTATCGACCTGCGTGCCAATCCGAATTATAATGTCATTGAGTATACCCACACCCCGCCTGCCGGACGGCATTTCATTGTAAGCTATGTTGCTAATCCCGAAGCCAGGGAGAAAATCAGAGAATTCTTGGTAAGTATAGGTTATATTGAAGGTAAAAATTTTATATGTGTAGCCTAGAAACCAACCAAATTATAGTTATAATCTTACTAGCTCTATTGAATACTCATTTGTTATTGCTTATTAGGCAAATATTTTTCCTAAATGCATTGCCCAAGCTTCAATCTCCTCTCTTCGCCAGCTGTTATATTTCTCCCTCCCCGAACGAATAACCACACCGCCGAAGGCTGTTTTTGCCACAGGAGTAAATGAAAACCGGTCAAGATACCTGTCGATATAGTTCTGTATGGCTTCATTTCTAACCTGATCGCGGGAAAGACCATACTCTTTTTCTTTATTCATAGTTCCTCCGGCCGTTACAAAGAGTGCTACTTTCTTATCCTGAAAATCATACTTTCTTAGAAAATGTAATACGCTCGATTTCCATTTTCCGCGAACGATGGAAGAACCAACTATTAGATAATCAAAATAAACCAGTCTTCTCTTAAATTTCTTGATCTGCTTGATATTGACCAGTTCCACATGATGTTTATATTTTGACACTAATGTTTCACCAATAACGATGGCAGTTGACTCAGTAGTACCCCTCCTTGTTCCAAAAACGATAAGGGTTTGTTTCATATCAGCTAGATTAGATGATTCAATTAACGACAAGCTAAATTACAACAAATCACCATGAAATTGTGTTCACTGGTATTGTTTATTCACTTTCCTAATTGTTTGTTTTTACAAGTCTCACCAATACAATGTCAGAATGTCCAGGTTCAGATAATTTTCCAGATATTACATAACCTAATTTTTGATATAAGCTAATATTTCTTATACTTTTTTCAGCCGTAAATAACTCAAAAGCAGAAACATGTTTGAAGGTATCTTCAATAAATTGCATAAGTTTTTTCCCGATCCCCTGGTTTTGATAATAAGGATGAACCACAAGTCGTCCAATCCAAAGGATGTTATTTTCAACTAACTTTACTTTAACCGATCCGACAATGTTTTTCCCAATTTTGGCTATATAGAAATGATAATCCGAAAAATCCTCCTTTAACGATTCTATAGTCTGCACCAAAGGTGGTATTGTATAATTATTATGAATTGCTGCTTCCGACTGAAATGCGAGTTTTTGTATTTCAAGTATTTTGTTTGCATGGGCGAGTTCAGCCTTCTGTATACATATTTCAGCCATTTTTGAGTGTAGATTCCGGTTGCTTTTTTATTAAACAATATTGGCAAAACCCATAAATGCCATAGCTAATATACCGGCTATAACAAAAGCTATCGGAACTCCCTGCATGCCCTTCGGAATATCGGCCAACTCCAGCTGTTCGCGAATACCTGAAAAAGTAATAAGTGCTAATCCAAAACCAACTGCATTGGAAAATGCAAAAACTACACCTTCGGCCAGGTTATAATCTTTCTGAAAGGTAAGGATAGCCACTCCAAGTATAGCACAGTTAGTGGTAATGAGCGGAAGAAAAATGCCTAATGCCTGGTAGAGCGCAGGACTCACCTTCTTTATAATAATTTCAACCAGCTGCACCAATGAGGCGATAACAAGAATATAAGTAACCGTTTGCATGAAACCTATTCCTAGTGGTTCGAGAATATATTGTTGCAGCAAATAGGTAACAATGGTGGCTATAATCATCACAAAAGTTACTGCCCCTGACATACCAATGGCAGTATCGACCTTGCTGGAAACACCAATAAACGGACAAATACCCAAAAATTGAGCCAGTACAATATTGTTAATAAAAACAGCTGAAATTATTATAATGATGTACTCCATAGTTCAGTTATGCTTTAGCTGTTTTTTCCTTTATTTTATTCATAATCATTATTAGATATCCCAGTGCGAGAAAAGCACCCGGTGCCATAACAAATATCAGTATCCCATCGCCCTCAATAAATTTGAACCCAAAAATAGAACCGTTACCTAATAATTCACGAACTGCTCCCAACAATGTAAGTGCAAAAGCAAAACCAAGTCCAATACCTAATCCGTCAACTAAAGATGATAAAACACTGTTTTTGGATGCATATGCTTCAGCACGACCTAATATAATACAGTTTACCACAATTAGTGGAATAAAAATTCCCAGATTATCATAAAGGCTTGGCTCACCGTGCGGGCCGGGTTTGTTAGTATAAGCACTCATAAGCAAATCGACAATGGTAACAAAGGAAGCAATAATAACAATGTAGGAGGGAATTCTCACCTTGTCGGGGATAAATCGACCAAAAATTGAAATAAACACGTTCGATAATACTAATACAAATGTGGTGGCAAGACCCATTGCCAATCCGTTAATAGCCGAACCGGTTGTTCCCAGAGTTGGACATAATCCGAGAAACAAAACAAAGACCGGATTTTCCCTTATAAATCCCTTTGTAAAATTTCGTAGTTGGCTCATTTGTCACCTCCCTCTTTAAATGCATCGTATGCACGCTGAACTGCGTCACAATAAGCTCGCGATGTTATAGTTGATGCTGTTATAGCATCAACATCACCTCCATCCTTCTTAACTTTCAACACGAAGCTGGAAGGATTTTTACCCTCAAACTGTTCACTCCAGTTACTTTTCGATTTTAGCATCTTGTCTCCCAATCCAGGGCTCTCTTTATGTTCAAGCACAGCAATTTCTTTTATTGTGCCACCGGGGAGAAATCCAACCAATAATTTTAAAGAACCTCCGAAAGCTATGTTCGAAAATGTTTCAGCGGCATACCCAACCGTATCATCTCCCTGTCGTGCTATATAGAAATTTACAGAATCACCGTTAGCAGGAACACTAAACCAATCAGTTGTTGGTTCATTATTAAACTTGGGAGTTACTCTTTCAATAGCCAGGTTTTTTTTGGCTGCTTTGGCCATAGCAATCGGTTCCTTGGTAAGTTCATATACAAAGCCTAATGCGGCTGAAGAAAACAGTGTTACTGTAAACAAGGTGAACAGCATATTGAAAAACGTTGATTCTTTTTTAGCCATGTTTCACCTCCTCTCCAAAGCGGTTGGGTTTAATATACCGGTTCAGCAGGGGTACAAATCCGTTCATTATCAAAATAGCGAACGATACCCCCTCGGGATAAGCACCATATACCCGTATTATGACAGTAATAAGTCCGATACCAGCCCCGTATATCATCATTCCGATAGGAGTCATAGGCGAAGTGACATAATCGGTAGCCATAAATATGGCTCCAAGCAATAATCCTCCTGTAAGAATATGGAATAAGGGATCGGCATTTTTATCAGGATTGATAAGATATAGAATACCTGTGAACATAAATACAGTTAAAATGGTAC
>CAYMQP010000168.1:0-8427 GCA_964392505.1 uncultured Bacteroidales bacterium | reverse complement strand
GGTCGAGTGCAATCCCGGTAATGGAAAATGTTACTTTAAATTGTACACCATATTCCTTTATTAGTGAGAGTAGAATTTGATTTACAGGCAGGTAACAATTATCTGCAACTTTCCGCATAATCGATTCATTCAGGTAATCATCATAATAATATGAATCGTTTCCAATATCAAAAAATCGATACCGACGGAGTCGCATAGGTTGGTGAACCTGGAAATACAGACAAATTGTTTTCATCATCAGCTAAATTATTTTATTCCATAAGGAAAATTATGATACCGATGCATAAATTTCACGCACTTTTGCAGCAGTATTTTCCCATTTAAGATTATCTACTTCGCTTTTACCATGTTTTCTGAAATAGTGCGAAAGACCGGGATAATTAAGTACCCCGTAAATTGCATCGGCCATAGCATGAATGTCCCAGAAATCGATTTTAATTGCATGCTTAAGAATTTCAGATACCCCCGATTGCCGCGAAATAATCACCGGCACATTCGATTGCAAGGCTTCAAGCGGTGAAATGCCGAAAGGTTCCGAAACTGAAGGCATAACATACACATCGCTGAGTGAAAACATTCGTGTTACCTCTTCGCCTTTTAAGAAACCAGTAAAATGGAAGCGATCACCAATTTTTAGATCGGCTATACGATGTATTGACCGAAGCAATAACTCGCCACTCCCTGCCATGACAAACCGCACATTGTTCATTTTTTGCAGCACCATATTGGCAGCTTCAATAAAGTATTCTGGTCCTTTTTGGAGAGTAACCCTTCCTAAAAAAGTCACAATACGATCGTTCGGTTTTTTTATTTTGCCGAGTATTATTTCCGGATTATCAATTGGTTCAACTGCATTGTAAACTGTTATAACCTTGTCGGGGTTAATTCCATAATTGTGGATTATAGTATTACGAGTAAGGTTGCTAACTGCAATTATCTTATCAGCTCCATCCATTCCGCGTTTTTCAATTTCGTATACTCCTGGATTGACACTGCCACCACTACGATCGAAATCAGTAGCATGAACATGGATTATCAGAGGTTTTCCCGATACTTGTTTTGCTGCTATTCCAGCCGGATACGTTAGCCAATCATGTGCATGTATCACATCAAAATTATATTTCAGCCCGATTTTTGAAGCCACAATAGCATAATTGGTAATCTCCTGGAACAGATCATAACCATAACCCCCTGAGAATTCAATTTTACCTCCCAAGCGGGTATATATCATTTCCTTGTTTTTTTTACGCGATTCCTCATTAAGCTTCTCATACTCTTCTGGCGATGTGTAAGGAACAAGCTTTGAGCCTACCTGTATATATTTAATTTTTTCGAGGAATTCCTGATAATCAACCTCATCATCTCCCAAATTAACTTCGTTGGCACCAAGAATTCGTATTGTTTGCTGATCCTCATCACCATATGTCTTTGGAACAACGAAGAGTATTTCTACATCTCCTAAAGTGGTCATGCCTTTTGTTAATCCAAAACAGGCAGTACCTAGGCCTCCGGAGATATGTGGAGGAAATTCCCAACCAAACATTAACACTTTCATAAATCGATATAGAATTTTGTTTTCATTATTCTTTGCTTTCCATTTTTTCGGTTTTATCAATTACACTTAGTAAGGCGGCTACATTTGCAGCGTATGATATTGCACCGCGGGCTGTATAGGGAGGATCGCCGTCGTATAATTCCGATGTTGTTCCGATACCATGTTCACTCACTGTTGGCTCAAAATTGCGAATAATTGACTTGATTAATGCCAATCCAGATTTCTTGTATAATCTTAGGTAACCCTCACAAAAATGTTCTAAAAACCAAGGCCAGACACTTCCCTGATGAAAAGCCATGTCGCGCTCTGCTTCATTACCTTCGTATTTACCAACATAATCGGGATGATTTGGGGCTAACGTTCGCAATCCTCGTGGTGTAAGTAAATCGCGTTGAACAATCTCAAGGATCGATTTTTTCATTTCATCGGTTACCGGAGAATACGGAACTGAAACGGCAATTACCTGATTGGGCCGAACAATCCAGTCCTTATGATCCTTATCGACATAATCCGCTAAATATCTATGTTTATCGCTCCAAAACGATTCAATAAATGAAGCATTGATTTTCTGGGCCAAAGGATTCCATTTTTTAATAAACGGTTGTTCATTAACTCTTTCGGCGAGCTCAATGCTGAACAAAATAGCGTTATACCAGAGTGCATTTACTTCAACAGCACAACCCTTACGGGGTGTAACAGGTTTTCCATTAACCTGAGCATTCATCCATGTGAGCGCTTTTCCATGTTCGCCAGCGTACAATAGGCCATTGTCAAGCATCTGGTAGTAGGGTATAGCATTTTCCCTGAATTGTTTAAGGATATTTTTAATAGCCCGTGAATAGCTTTTCCAAATAAATCCGCCATTATGGGTTTGTAAGTAATATTGCTGCAACGACCAAATAAACCATAACGATGCATCAGGAGAATAGTATTGGACATCGTCATCAGGACCAACATCCGGAAAAACTCCATTGCTAAGCTTGGTTAGCATGCTATCTGTTACTGCTTTAAAAGTTTTAATATCGTTTAACGGAAGAGTTAAACCCGGTAAACTCATAAAGGTATTTCGTGCTGATGTACCATACCAGTGAAAACCTGAAGTGATCTCAGTTTTTTTCTCTTTACGTATTATAAACTGCTGAGCACTGTTAATAAGGCAATTTTTAAAATTATCGCGAGGTATTCTCTTATTTAATTCAGTTGCGTATTTCCTTTTAATAGTAAGTGGATTTATTTCGTAAGTACTTGCAGAGAAAAATATGGTTTCGCCTTTTTTCCCTGATAGTTCAAAATAACCAGGAACAAAAAGGTCTTCTTTATAATCGTATCCTCTGTGTTGTTCTTCTATATATTCAATATTATAAAACCAGTCGGGTGAAGGAGTGAATTCAGCTTCCTTGTTAAATTGCATATGCAAGTAAGGGTATCCGTCGTAAAGCCTGATTTTAATCCCGTTTTTAATGAATCTGACACGAGTTTGAGCGTGCAGGTTTGCTTTACTAAGCTGATGCACATTTCGGAAAGCGAGGAAAGGAGTAAATCGGAGTACTACAGGTTTATCCGCTTCCAGAATAGTATAGCTTATTAACATTTGCTGTTCCTTTTCAATAAGCAAACTCTCTCTGAGTATCCTCACACCACCAACTCTGTAAAATATTTGAAGAGACTTTTCAGCTTGAAAATCCTGAATATATATATGACCTTTCGGATTATACAGATCGCCCTGGTATTTATGGATACCTAAATTAAATTCACTTTTTCCCTGAATAATGCTAAAATCCAAGGTAGATAGAAGAACATGACGGTCGCCATCGAGATGTTCCATGGGACAAATCAACAATCCATGATATTTTCTTGTATTGCAAGCTATTATTGTGGTACTTGCATAGGAACCTGCACGATTGCTGCGAAGCATTTCCCGGCTTAGTGAATATTCCAAATTAATTAGTTCGGATTTATCAAAATTCAGGTAGTTCATACTACTTTTTGTTTAAACTATATTACCAAGAGCTTTTTTAAGTTACCAAATATTATGGTGTATTTCAGCGTTTTGTTTAAGTATATTTGATAAAACTGATGCTTCTTTATCGGCATGAAAGTAACGATATTTAAATCGTTAAAATGCAGTTTAAATCAAACTGTGTGCTATTAAAATAAATTGATATTATACTAACTTTTAAGCTTTTAAATTGCAAAATTATTTAATTTCTTAGCATTGTCTTATATTCAATAAATAATAATCAGTAATTCCCGAAGGAAAATGTTACAACAGATAATATACTCTGTCATCAAGTGTTATACATTCATCTATGCTAAAAGTCCTGAAATCAGAACCTTTCCTTCAAATACAGAAGTTGCCTTTTGCACGAATTTTAAGCAATATTACAACGTCTATTTCACATAAACATAATTTCCATAAAATAGTTGAAATAGAATTAAAAAAACAAAAGTATTCACTATGGATATATTTTTTCAGTATACTGTGTAACGGAATTTACTATTAGAGTTTTAGATTTGCAGAAAAATACTTGAATCATCATTATGAAAAAAAACGTCGTACCATTGTTTGGAATTCTCCTTTATTTTTGTTTTTTCAACTCTTGTAATGAACAAAAGAGATTTACCATTAAAGGTAGTTTTAAAGTAACCGATCCAACTCCTGTACAATTGTATTATCTAACCGAAGAAAGCACACAACGGATTGATTCTGTTTATGCTGCAACAGGTTCCTTTATTCTTCGGGGAAATATTGACTACCCGGGGATATATCTTATGAAATTCTTCAATGATCAGTCAATATATCTGGTAATTCATCCGGGCGATAATATCAACATTGATATCGATAATATAAGTTCTGAAATATCATATTATGTTGAGAATTCGCCGGATTCAAAACGAATTAAGGAACTTATCGATAAACAAAATCTGATATTAAAGAAGATTGATGCATTGAGTCAGGAGTGGCAACAGCATCGTGGTGATACCATTATGCGACATAGAATCGACTCGGTCTATTCCACTCTGATGCTTGAGCATAAACTGTATACAAAGTCTTTTATATATGATAGTCCGAGATCACTAGCTAACATCCTGGCTCTATATCAGAATTTCGGTCGTAAGTCACAATCCTTGTTCGACAAATATGACGATTTTAATGTTTACAGTTTTGTGGATTCCAATCTGGTATTGCTCTATCCTGAATCTGATGCAGTTAAGGCATTGAACCGCGAAGTAAACAATATCGAGCAACAAATGGATCAGAATAAATATATTGAGAAAATCATAGAGGAGGGAAGGCCTTTCCCAATATTGAATTATGCCGATATCCATGGTGATACCATTACAATAGAAACGAACTATAATAAACCTGTCGTGCTTTATTTTTGGGCTACCTGGAACCCTTATTCTGTCGAAGAATTGCTCGCTTTGAATAACTTTTGTGAAAAAACTCAATCTGATAATATTACGTGTATTACCGTATCGCTTGATACTTCCGAGAAAGAACTTAGAAAATTTCTATCAACTAATAATATAACACTCCCAGTAATATGCGATTATGCTTATTGGGATTCAGAAATCATTGGCCGATATGCGGTTAAACGAATTCCCTCAAATATTATCAGGAATAAATATGGTTCGATTGTCGGAATTGATATTTTTAGCGATGAATTAATGAATCGTCTAAATGAATTATCACAATGAGAAGTTATAAACGACTTACTATAATAATATTCATATTGTTATTTTTTGCTTGTACAAAACAAAACCGGGTAGTGATTAGCGGATTACTCGAATCACCTGGTGAAGATGAAATAATATATCTTGAAGAACTTAGGGTATATAATAGCAGTATCGTCGACTCAACTCGGGTAGGAAAAAATGGGAAATTCAGAAATGTTACCAAGCTTAAATCACCTGGATTTTATCAGTTGGTTTTCAGAAGTGGCCCTTCATTATCGCTTATTTTATCTCCCGGTGAGCGTATAGAAATCACCGCCGATATGAATGATTTTTACCAGACAAAGCAAATTAAAGGTTCACTTAATTCTATTCGGATAAATGTATTACATGATAGTTTAAGATCCACAATCAGGTTGTTAAATGAAATACGCGATGCATATGATTTAATTAAGGATGAAGAATCCTCAGAAGCTGAAATAGCCAGACTCACACAGGAATTCACTGATATTAAAAAGCAATACCGCCGGTATTCCACGGCATTTATCCTTGAAGATCTTACGGCTTTATCGAATATAGCAGCGCTTTATCAGGAATATGCACCAAATGAATATGTATTTCATAATCACCTTGATATTCAGTTTTTTAAACTAGTATCCGACTCTCTTACGAAGTATTATCCGGAAGTAAAATATGTTAATACGCTTAGGGAAAATTACGAGACATTGTATAACGATTATTCGACCCGCAAACTTCTTCAAAATATAGAGTCAGTTAGTTACGCTGTTCCCGATTTAAACCTTCCGGGGTCCGATGGAAAAAATTATACCCTTTCTTCACTTAAGGGTAAAATTGTATTACTTACCTTTTGGTCAATAACGCAACCGGAAAGTTTACAAAATACTATTGAACTTAAAGAGATATATAATAAATATCATAAAATGGGATTTGAAATTTATCAGGTATCTGTGAATAAATCGATGGATACCTGGAAAAAAGCCGTGTTATTTGAAGAAATACCTTGGATAAGTGTTTGCGATACATCCTACCCCAATTCCCAGACTCGGTATTTATACAATGTGAATGCATTACCAATGAATTATTTAATTGACCGTCAACAAGAAGAAATTATTGCTAAAAATTTAGTGCCCGATATCTTGGAAAAAAATCTTGTATACCAACTAAACCGTTAATAATTAAAGTGAGTAAGCAGTATATATACTTTATTTCCGATGCCCACTTAGGACTGCATCCCGCAGAAAAAAGTCTGGAACGTGAAAAACTTCTTGTACAATGGCTCGATGAAATAAAGGATAAGGCTGCTGAGCTATACTTACTAGGCGATATTTTTGATTTTTGGCATGAATACAAACACGTAGTGCCGAAAGGTTTTATTCGTTTTTTAGGTAAACTGTCGGAATTGTATGATAATGGAACAAAATTGTATTTTTTCTCCGGCAATCACGATATCTGGTCATATAATTATTTAAAAACCGAGTTAGGAACCGAAATTTATCATAAACCTCTAATAAAGGAGTTAAACGGACTTCGTTTCTTTATGGCCCATGGCGATGGACTTGGTCCAGGGGAATTTGGCTATAAATTGCTGAAAAGTATTTTTCGGAATAAAATATTACAGTTTCTTTTTGCGCGGTTGCATCCCAATTTTGCTTTGTGGGTTGGAAAAACATGGTCGAAAAACAGTCGTTACTCAAAAGGTATAGTTGCAGAGGATTTTGCCGGTGAAAAAAAAGAACTTCAGATTGTTTTCGCCAAGCAAATGCTGAAAAAGGAACATTTTGATGTTTTTATTTTCGGACATCGTCATATTCCTTTCGATGTTCAACTTGGCGATAAAAGCCGAGTAGTAAATCTGGGCGACTGGATTTACAGTTTTACTTATGGGATACTTAATGGTTCACATTTCGAACTTAAACAATATAAAGGGAAAGGTGAGAATATTATTCGGCAGCGATATGAATTGGATTAAAATACTGTTTCAATAAAATTATACTCTGTTTATCAAAGTTATCACCAATATACTTACAAAAGTTTTTACCTTGCATTCAATAAAGTGCAGGTATTTTATGCCTCTCCAGGGGAAGCATTGAAATTTTATAGGTAAAAAGTAACGAAATATTCGTCTTATTCGTACACAGGTTAACACGTAAGGTAATATAGCTTAAAATCCACCAAATGGAACAGATAAGGAGAACAACGGACAGGCTGATAACAACGATTTATGAATATCAGAAATATATTAAACTGAATAAGCAGTTTATTCGGGAATTGGAAGCTGAAGGAGCTGATACAAAAAAGCTGAGAAAGGAAGTTTCCGAGCTGGAACGAAAAATAGAAGAACTAAAGTTAAAGGGAGGTTATCCCAGTTAGTTATAGTCTATAGGAAAATTTGTTAGTTTAAGGAATGTTTATCTCATTAAGCAATATTGGTTAATTTCACGATTGATTGTCAAATCAGATTTGTTTTTTCGTGAATTAACAATTCGGGTGTTATGGGAACAACACCGGCTTTTTCGCATACTATTCCACCAGCCAGATTTGCCAGTTCAGCTGTCTGAAATGCATCCAGTCCGGCAGCTGTACTCAGGGCAGCAATACAAATAACTGTATCGCCTGCACCTGAAACATCAGCAACATCTCTCTCTATGGCAGGAATAATTCGATATTTTTTCCCATCACTTATAAAAACACCTTTTTCTGAAAGTGTAACCATTATATACTGAATTTCATTTTTTTCATGAAGAAAAAGCACTGAATTAAAAATACCTTGAGCATCGTCCTTACTCACGGATTGATTTAATCCCTCAGTAAGTTCTTTATAATTGGGTTTAAAAAGTGTTACTTTCTTGTAATTTAAAAAACTGCGTTTTTTCGGATCGACAAGGACATGTATTCCCCGTGTAGTGGCTGTATTTGTAATTTCTTTAATTATTTTTTCAGTAAGAATTCCTTTATCATAATCCTGAAAGATTATGGCATCGAATACAAAATTACGTAACAATTCGTTGGCTTTAAGCAGAAGCTGTTGCTCAAGCTCGTAATCAAGAAAGAAAGTGATTTCATCGTCGACCCGTAACAAATGCTGATGATTTCCAATAACACGGGTTTTAACTGTTGTTTTACGCTCAGATGATTCAATTATGCCGCTTCTATTCATTTTTCGCTTATCTAAT
>CAYMQP010000167.1:0-8548 GCA_964392505.1 uncultured Bacteroidales bacterium | reverse complement strand
GCCGAAGGCCCTTTCACAAGCGATGCTTCAGCTTCTTACCTCTTAAACTACAGGTATTCCTCACTCGATCTTCTCAACCGGATTGGAATAAAAGTTGTCGGTGATGCCGTACCTAAATTCCAGGATATGACATTAGATGTTTTTGTTCCTACCAACCGGTGCGGTACCTTCCAGGTATTCGGTGTCGGAGGAAAGAGCAATATTTCTTTTAAGGAAACCACCTGGAAACAGTATTATGAAGCCGATCTGGGTGTAATAGGAATCAATCATATCTTTCCGTTCAGCGAAAAGACCTATTTGAAAACTTCGCTCTCGTTTACCGGAACGCTGAATAACTGGATCTATTATGAGTCGGAATTTGAGCCTCCTTCCTGGATACTGAAAGGAAACGATGATTTTACCTATACTACTTATGCCCTCAGTGTGCAGCTGACACATAAATTTTCTGCAAAACATACCATCAAAGGAGGCATTACAGGGAAAGCTATGGAATATAATCTAAACATGAAGGTTTACGATTATGATAATGAGGTGCTCTATACATCGCTTGATGATGATGGTAGTTCTGAATTATTCCAAAGTTTTGTGAACTGGAAATACAGGCCGGTTTCCAGCCTGACTTTCAATTCGGGCATTCATTTCAAATATTTTAATCTGAATGGTAATTATGCCATGGAACCCCGTATTGGCATGCGCTGGCAAATGACATCGAGACAGGCCTTTACAGCTGGCTTCGGAATGCACAGTAAAACCGATAATATTTCTCTTTACCTGATCCGTGAACGTCTCGACGATGGCAGTGTTGTGCAGCAAAATAAAGATCTCGATTTTCTGAGGGCTTATCATTATGTAGTAGGTTATGAAAATAGGATTACACGCGATCTAAACCTGAAGATCGAAGCTTATTATCAAGATTTGTACAATGTGCCGGTATCGAATGAAGCCCAAAGTGACTTCTCGATTATAAATGCTACTGACGGATATATAATAACCAAACTGGTTAATGAAGGTACTGGCAAAAATTACGGAATTGAACTATCGATTGATAAGTACTTTTCAAAGAATTATTATTTTCTGATTACTGCTTCACTGTTTGAATCGAAGTTTGAAGCTTACGATAAAATAGAACGAAATACCCGCTTCAATAACAATTATATATTAAATGTTGTGGGAGGCAAGGAATTTCCAATTGGAAGAAAGAAAAATTCAGCGATCAACGTAAATGTTAGAGGATCATATGCTGGAGGCCAGTGGTATACCCCTATTGATGTGGAAGCATCGCGGGAGCATGATTATACGATACGCGATTACGATCGTGCCTTCCAGGAAAGATACCCCGATTATGTGCGTTTCGATCTGAAAGTGGGTTATCGCAGGAACAAAAAAAATACTACTCGAGTATGGGAAATAGATATACAGAATATTACAAACGCACTTAATGTGACAGGCGATTACTGGGATTCGGATTTGGATGAAGTTGTAACCTACAGTCAACTTGGTATATTACCGGTATTGAATTACAGAATTGAATTTTAAAATATAATACGAGAGACTATATTTTCCTTAGAAATGACATAAAAAACTACGCGTGTATAAAAAGGACATATAACCAACCGCTACTTTATATAAAGAGTTCAGACCGTCTTCTTTTTTCAAGGTAGATTTGGTTTATGGCTACCGCAAGGTGCTGCCGGCAATAATGATAATGATATCAAGCCGGCAGTTTTTATAAAATAAAAATCATAACTGCTCATACTTATTCATTGTTCAGCGATTATAATCGTATTGAATGATTACAAAAAAAATGTTCAAACACTTTGTCTATCTTTAGTTCGAAAATCGAGGGTAAGTTATATTTACCATGATGTTAATTATAGTATGATCACTAGAGAGAAAATAGAAAGACTTGCATTTGAAAAAGGCATCGATTTGTTTGGTGTTGCTTCTGTTGATAGATTTGAAAACGCACCTGAAGGTTTTCATCCAACCGATATCTACCCTAAAACAAATTCAGTTATTGTATTTGCCATTAAATTACCTGCTGAAACACTTTTTGCCAATAATCCTGTTCCATTTACGCATATGAATACTCTGGCTATGCAAAAGATGGACCGGATAACCTTTGAGATTTCACTGGCACTTGATAATCTGAAAATAAAAAATGTATTGATTCCAAGTGATGATCCATATTTATTTTGGAACGGTGAAAAACAGGAAGGTCGTGGGATTTTGTCGCTTCGGCATGCTGGATACCAGGCTGGATTGGGAAAATTAGGGCGAAATAATTTGCTGATAAATAAAGATTTCGGAAGCATGATTCAGCTGGGAGCCATACTAACAGAAGAAATATTTGATCCCGATCCCCTTGCCGATTATGCTGTATGCCCCCCAAAATGCCGCATCTGTTTAGATAATTGTCCTCAACATGCACTTACTGGTGAAACCGTAATACAAAAATTTTGCCGGCCCATTTCGAACTTTAAAACAGAAAGGGGTTTTACAATAAAAAAGTGTTTTGAATGCCGTAAGAAATGTCCTCATAGCTTAGGAATTAAAACTAGAAAAAAATAGATTTTCTAAGGATTCCGATATTTCCCATATTTTTGATAATATAACCTGTGTTTAAGGATCATCGATGAGAAAGATTTTTATTATTATAATATCGCTAGTTACACAGCAAATTAATTCCCAGGATTCTTTTTATACAAAGCTTGCTGATTCCGCATTGACGTTAACTTATCAGAACGTTATATATGATCCTGCTTACTATGTTATAGATTATCCTAATGGAGACATTCCTGAAGGGAAAGGAGTTTGTACCGATGTAATCATACGGGCGTACAGGAAATTTGGTATCGATCTTCAGAAAGAAGTGCACGAAGATATGGTGGCCCATTTCGATAAGTACCCTCAAAAATGGGGACTTTCAAAACCCGATAAAAATATCGATCATCGCCGGGTACCAAACCTGATGGTATTTTTCAGTCGTTTCGGAGAAGAAAAACCTATCAGTGACCAGGCTGAAGATTACATACCTGGTGATATTGTTGCTTGGGATCTTGGAGAGGGCATAACACATATCGGAATCGTTACAAGCAGGAGATCAGCCGATGCCAAAAGGTATCTTATAGTACATAATATTGGTAATGGTCAGGAACTATCGGACTGCCTGTTCGAATTTAAAATAATAGGTCACTATCGATACCAAAAATAAATGCTATAACAATTATTCTCAATACTTTAAAAATTACCCGTTTATAACCATAACAAAGCCTGAAATGTAAACAAGGATCCACCAGATATAGGCAATAAAGGAATATGTATGTATTGGAGGATTAACCCTGGTTCCATAACCATTTTTTATCCGAATACGCCATAATAAAATATTGTCGACAAACATAGCCGATAAAGCTGAATATCCAATAAAACCATGAAATGTAAAAGGATTGTTCGTCGAACCGATAAGCATACAAATGGTACCAGTGATATCAAAAATCAATCCCGTACCAAGAAAAATTAGAATAGATTTTGTTACAATTTTTGAACGCTGTTCTTTAATTATACCAATTGAATAGCTTGCTAAAGCTAATGTAACAATTATTGAACCTGCAAGTAATATGGAGTTCATTTGTTGTTTTAATGTATGATTATTAAATCAAGCTTAGCCGTATTGAGAAATAAACTATGCCTGATTTGTATTGTTCAAAAAGTAGTAAAAATCGTAACTTATGCTGATAAACTATTTCAATATATGAATTAATAAACCTTTATGATATGAAAAAAGCATTTGTCCATTTTGCAGAGGGTTTCGAAGAAATTGAAGCCCTTACCATAGTCGATGTTCTGCGTAGAGCAGATATATCGGTACTAATGGTATCAATAACAGGGAGTAAAGAGGTCAGAGGAGCTCATGGAATATCGGTATTAACCGATGAACTTATTGAAAATGCGGACTACTCCAATGCAGAAATATTAATTCTTCCGGGAGGAATGCCGGGATCTAAAAATCTGAATGCGCATAATGGATTAAAAGAACAATTGAAGGCATTCAGTAATTCAAAAAAGAAACTTGCTGCTATATGTGCTGCTCCTTTGGTCTTAGGAGGGTTACATATTTTAGAAGATCATGAGGCAGTGTGCTATCCGGGTTATGAAAGCGAACTAATAGGTGCCAGTATAAAATATGTTCCTGCTATAAAATCGGGGAATATTATTACCGGCAGGGGACCTGGTACTGCTATTGATTTTTCACTTACTATTGTGGCTGAATTAAGGGGGAAAAATACAGCCGATCAAGTGGCAAAAGCGATGCTGGTTCAAAACCGGTAAAAGCTATATCAATTGTACATGTGTTTTAAGTAATTACAATTTATTTTTTAATCACTGGGATTATGGATATATCAGAATTCAATTATTTTAAATTCTGAGGTATTTACATATGAATTCTATGTTAAACATATAGGTATACCATAACCGATTAGTAATACTTACAGGCTTTGCTTTCCAGAAACTATAATATATCATTAATATAAAGTTTTATTATTATAGATTTCGGTAATTATTTTTTAAATAATAATCCCATTAATTTTAAGGGGATTTCCCTAGTTATTTTGTTTAAAAATGGTTTCAACTGAATTAAAGATTTATTTATATCTTCAAGAAGATTTCTGTAATATCTTATGCTGAAATACAAAAAATAGATACAACCTTTAAATAGTTATTTTTGTTACTTGTTAAAAACATAATTATTAATCTAACAATATTAAAACATGGCTTTAGAATTAACTGATTCGAATTTTGAGGAGATTGTTCTTAATGCAGATAAACCTTTTATTGTCGATTTTTGGGCTGAGTGGTGTGGCCCGTGTCGCATGGTTGGTCCAATTGTGGCTGAGATTAGTGAAGAATATAATGGTAAAGCGCTCGTAGGAAAACTTGATGTTGATACAAATCCAGGAGTACCAGGAAAATATGGAATTCGAAATATTCCCACGATACTTTTTTTTAAGAACGGCGAAGTCAGGGATAAGCAAGTAGGGGCTTGTCCGAAAAGTACTTTAGTAAATAAATTGGTAGAATTATTATAATTGAATTATTACTAGAGAACTGTCAAAAAGATTAACTTGTATATTTAGTAATCTTTTTGGCAGTTTTTTATTTATTGGATATGATAAAGTTTCTACGAAGAAATCAGCAAGCGTTTATTTTATTTATTTTCTTATATGGTATTACATTAATAGTTAGCTTCTATTTTACTCATACATATCGTCAGCTTATAACTTCGCCTTTTAAAATGCCTTTTATTTCGGGTATTATTCGTAATTCGCTGCTCAATCAAAATACTTATTTCCTTTTAACTTTATTGGTAGCTTTAGTACTATTCTTTATCGGATTTTATTTTACACGCATCATAATTAAGTTTTTAATAATTCCCTCCCGTTCTCAATTTCCGGCACTTTTCTTTTTGGTAATTTCTGCGTTTGCTTTTCCCGGAGACTTTTTCTCTGGAGCTGTTCCAGCTTCGCTACTTCTTTTAATTAGTATGGAGCGCTTATTTGATTCAGTCGATCAAAATGGTCTTTCATTCCGGTTTTTTGATTCAGGTATTTTACTCGGATTAGCCAGTTTGTTTTATTTTAATATCCTGTTTTTATTTCCATTTTTCATGCTAACTCAACTTGTTCTCAGACCTCCTCGATGGCGTGAGTTATTGTTTATTTTTATCGGTATGTCAATACCATTCTTGTACATATTTTCGACATATTTTCTGAAAGGTATTTCAATTCATGATACCTGGCAACAAATAATGGATTGGATTTATTTAAGAAAAATCGTAACAATAAATCGGTACTTTTTGGCAGGGATTGTTTTTTATTTATTTGTACTAATAATCTGCAGCCTGTTTGCACTTAGGAAATTTGCAACTACTAAAATTTTATCAAGAAAATATTATCAACTTTTATTCTCGTTGTTTATAAATCTTTTATTCATTTATATTCTTATTCCTTCAGCAGGATCGGAAATATTTTATCTATATGCTATACCTGCATCAGTACCCTTATCGATGTTTTTTAATCAATGTCGTAACACGCTTTTCAATAATTTCATCTTACTAATATTACTGGCAATTCCAATTAGTTTGTTTTTTCTTTAATAAGTTGTATTTATCCAATGTTTCAGTATTATCCTCTTTGCAAAGGGCGATGTAATAATATATGTATTGATAAAAATGAAAAAGCTGCCGTGATGGCAGCTTTCATAGGGTTGTAGATTTATTATGAGGTTAATTATAATTTCTTTACAAAAGATAGGATTCCAACAGCTTCACCAGGTTTGCCTTCTTTAAAAGAAATGAAAACATGATATACTCCGGTTTTTTGACATTTAAAATCGAAGAAAGGGAATTCCTTTCCTGTTGCACTGATATAGGTACTGCCTTGAAGAATGTTCATATCGAACAGTTGCAGAATAGCTTCACCGTCAGAATCGGGTGCCGTGCAAATAGAAAATCTGTACTGTGTATTTTTACTCAGTACCATGGAAAACTTGGCCGAGGGAGGATTACCTCCAGGAACTCCTGCATCAAGTTTTACAATAAAGTCTTTTAAATAAGTTACATCTCCTGCGCTGGCAGCACACTGTGCAACCATTTCTACATTTTCCTGGGCGTAAACTTCAGCGGTAATGAAAATTATTGAAAAGAATATAAGCTTCAGGAATTGTTTCATATTATATACTGATTAGCTTGTTACGGATTTCTTCGGTTTTCGAAATGATACTATTTAATTTTTCAGGTGATATATTAACTATACTTTGGTCATGTTGCACGATGATAAGCATTCCGTCTTCCTCAATAGCTTCGGGTTCACCTTTTTGTATAGTTATAGTCACATCATTGAATTCTCCTCTTAATACGTTTAATTCATCAATCAGTTTCGCAAAGTTTTTATCTGATTTGTAATTTTCCAAAATCAGCATTAAATCACCCATAATAATTTTCTGCTCACCAATTCGTTCTGCAAGTTCTGGATGTGGATCCGATTTAGCCACCTGTGTGGCAAGATAAAGACCCTCAATCCACACTCCGGTGACCATTAAAGTACTTAAGTTGCTTCGGTTATCGGATCGGAGATATTTATCCATCTGATTAAAACTATGCACCGATATGTACATAAGGGAATCAAGATTCTGGTTGCTTTGAGCGAGTCTTTTCAGCGTGGTGAAATCGAAAAATTGCCCGACTCTTACTCCATCAGCCAGAGTTTTTATAGCTGTTATATATTCAATAACCGAATTTGTTTTATTATAAATATTAAGATAACCCAGATCGGCTGCATATACACCTAAATAAAAAGCCTGTTGAAAACTTGTTGTCAATTCATCAACATTTTCCGTGGGAGCAAGGTACTGATTTGAAAAATTAACATTAAGGCTTTTTACGAGTGCAGCCATTTCGACGGGAGAAGAAATATTCTGAACAATATCCTGCATAACTTCTTCGGAAATTTCAAGTACTCCTTCATTTAACACATCTTCTGGTACATCAAACTCGTCTGATTTACCTCTTTCGCCTGCTGATTTACATCCGAAGATTAAAATACTGACAACAAAAAGCGTGATTAATTTTTTGATCATAGCTCTCAATATTTGTTGTTCCCTAATTAACAAATGTAACAATTAGTATAAAGATATTAAAAATCTGTTTTAGTTAAAATCTTTATTTTCTTTTTAAACCCTCGCCAAGAGTAAGTAGTTTTTTAAATACATCGAAATACAGAAATACATAAAAAATAATGGTAAGGATCCAAATAACCGTAATATTAAACCAATATGTTTCAAAATACTTATTTAGAAAATGTTTCGTTGGTGCGAAAAAATGTGTTCTGAAACTTAGCACATTATCGGGTATTGGGTACTCATATATAGGATCGATATGCTGGATTAACTGATTTTTGTATTCCAGTATTTTGTTCTTTTCATAAACTTTTTTTAAAATATCCGATATCCCCTCGTTAAAGTAACTGTTATATAGTTCCAGGTACCACTCCGGTTTATTTTCTTTATAATATGTGATTATATTTTGGCGTTGCCGGTCGACCAGTTGAAAAAGATTACTATAAAATGTTTCCAATTTCCTAAGATATTCATAAACATGCCTCGATTGAGCGATGGTGAATAAACCGGATTTCAGATTATCGATATCATCGTAATATACAGGTGTGAGTAATTCTTTTACATCTTCCTTCTCTTTACTAATAAAATCGTCTTCAATAAGTTTCATTAACTTATTCTCTTTCTGGATTTCGTTCATGATTAATTTGAAATCGTCTTTTGTAATATTCACTTCATTAGCATCACGTATTTCTTTATCAATCCTTAACAGACGCTCACGCATTTCAGGGAGGTAGTATACCTTCTTAAAATCGGCAATACTGGCCATTTTTTCGAGCTCATAAAATATCCGAGTATACCTGTTTTCCTTAAATTGATGGACCATAAGAGCTTCGTATCCCCATTTGGTAACCATTAATTCAGCAATGAAAGGTAC
>CAYMQP010000166.1:0-8560 GCA_964392505.1 uncultured Bacteroidales bacterium | reverse complement strand
ATATTATGCTGTATAATTATTTTTGGTGTTTCAGGAGCTTGTTCCTCAACTTCTTCTTTCTGAGGGCGTAATCGTTCTCTTCGTCCGCGGGTGGCTTTTTTCTGTTCAACCATCATAAGGAGCGTATCAACCTGGTAATACTGAATCCCGGACGAATCAAACATCGGATAACAAACTTCCATCTGGAGTGTGTCCAACGCCAGCATGGAGGTATCGGTAATCCAGAATTTTAAGGTATCTGTTTCACGACTTGCATCTAAAAGAAACCAATCGAATTCCGATGGTGCATAATTAAGCGGGTAAATTTCAAATGTATCAGCTAATGGTTCATTGAAAGTAAATAATAACTGTTCTCTCAGAGGGCGAAGGTAATTGGTCATATATTGATTCTTCACTTCCCGGGTAAAAAAGAATAACTCAGTATAAAGTGCATAATATTTTTGATCTTCCAGCAGAGAATCAGTTAATACGGAATCAGATACAAGTGAGTCTGTACTAGATATGTATTCATGCTCAGGCTTAAAACCAGTATAAAGTGTATCGATTATTCCAACAGTGTCAGTGTTTATTAAATCCTTTGAAACAGTATCGTTGGGAATTTTATTGGTCAAAAGGGTATCGTCGATTATGATATTATCCTGAAATCGTTCAGCGGTGAGTTTAATAAGCGAATCGGAGAATGCAATTTGTTCACTGGGTAAATCATACAGCATATTGAAGTTGGCATCTTTAAGGGCAAACAACCGATAAATCCCCGTTTCGATATTATGCATAAAGAAATTACCCTGTTCATCGCTACGACATACATAGCGGGGCTTTTCAAGGTAGGGTGCCGAATCGTTCAGGTTTTTATACAGCATTACCAGCATCCTGTCCTTATCGGGCTGATGATCGAATGCACTTACTATCTTACCTTCTACATTCATGGAATCAATATAATCTTTCAGGGAAAAAACATACCGATAACCAGCCAGTATATTGCCCTCGTTAAAATCGACTATAGAATTTCCAAAATCGAGTGTATAGGTAACTGTATCGAAAACGACTTCGGGAGGAAACTCAACTTCAAGACTTTTACTTTTAACCTGCGCCATTACTCTACCTTCGATGGGCGGAGAAACTACTAGTTCCTGGAAGATATTTTCTACCTGTATGTATTCATCGAATGTAATTACTATCTTTTTCTGAGCTTCGAAATTAACCGTATTAACAGGAGGCTTTGCTTTAACCACCTTCGGTGGGGTTTCGTCTTTAGGTCCTCCGAAAGGTGATCCGATTTTCGCGCAGGAATAAGCTGCTACGATGGTGATAGATACTATTACACAATATAAAGACTTGCTCAATTCCCAGTGTTTTTATTGGCCACAAACATACAAACTTAACCCGAAATTCGGCAGTTTATTATGCTACATGATAACAATAATACATGACAAGATTAAGTATAAAAGATAAAATAAAAGGTTCTGAACCTCTATTCTTTTGCCTTTACCTTATAGAAAGGAATTCTGTATAATATGTAATAATTAAATCCAATGGCAGATTTCCTGTCACCCTGTCCAAAACCCGGTACGAAATAAGGATACATTACCTCATCGTTATGCTGGTAAATCATTAACCTGGCTCTGAACGACCACCCGATAAAACAATTTTTAAATAATTCCCCTCTGATACCTCCTGTTATTTCAAACCAATGGGCAAATAAGGTCACTGGTTCGAGGGCAGGCAACGTAACATCACCCCAGTAATTATCGGGTACATATATGTTACTGGCTGAATGAGAATATGAAGCATACCCGTATCGGAAACCTCCAAATACCATTTCGTATTGATTCACCGCGATTTTTTTCCCTAAAAAATTATAATCCAGTCCCAACCTGAAGTAATATCCATCCGAGGAATAGTTATACCACTCATTAGTAAAATTTACCTGCTGTTGCCCGTATTCAGCCGTAGCATAATAGTAAGGCTTAACTTCAAAATCGGCCGAGACTTCAAAAGCAGACCTTGTTGTGTCAATATAAGGGAGCAAAATACGTGAAAGATCATATCCGATTCGCAATCCTTTTATCCTCCCTTCCTGACTCATTAACGGATTTATAAAAAGAAGCAGTAATACCGTTTTAAAAAAGTATTTCAATATTTTCTTCTTCCGGTTCATCAACGTTAACAAACCGATTAACAATATGTATACTGTCAATATAGTTATGTGTACTGGTTGCATTCAATATTTCATAATTGTACCCAAAGCCACAAACCGGCGAAATAAGGGACATTTGTCTTGAATATATAATAGTCAGCGTGTCTGTAAACTTAAACTGTCTATATCTATCTATCGAGGGCATATCAATTTGAAATTTAAGCATAAAAATGCTCGTATCGTAAATATTCGATAAAGGTAGTTCAACCGATTCTATGTCTATCTCAGAGTCATAGATCAGACTGTCGAATGAAATTCCAGAAACTGTAATTGTATCAATGGTTTTTTCAACTAATTCTCCTCCATCCCATGTGTAGAAACCTGCATTCAGGTATGCAACAACATCGCCTATGCAATATTGCTCCTTTGCGCAGGAAAAAAAAACTATTACAATACACCAAATTGGAATTAATAAATGCAGGACCTTTCGCATACTAGCTTATAATAAACAGATTTTCTGTTAAATCGATAACGGAAAAACAGCTGGATTCCGTTATATTATGCTGCTTTAATAACGGTTGCAAGTTAACAAAATTTTAAGCCCTTTACTTATTTGTGAAGATATCGATATCAAAAAGATCGCTCTATTGGAAAAGTTCTGAGAAATTGTGTTTAAAATCTTACAGGTGCAAATTACAGCACCATGGAAAATTTTATATATTTTCAATATCGAAATTTCCGGTATACAATCACAGCAGTAACGATTAATCGAAAAGAATTTATTCTCCATCGGAAATCATTTCCGATCCTGCTTTATGTTCTTTTAACTCCCTGATTTTTTCACTTCTTTTCCTTATGGCAGGAATGGAGAATAAAACTCCCAGTAAGGCACCGAGGAGTACTGCCGCTGGAATAATGTAAGCAACCGGAAGGTTAACAGTCCAGAAAAACAATTTCAATGTTACCGGATTTGAATTTTGCAGAGCAAATACAACGGTTATCAGTATCAGAAATAGCGCAATTATAAGGGATCGTTGCATATAAAATGATCTAAAATATTACAAGACTATTTACTTCGTATCCTCTGAGAGACTGGCGTCCGTTCAGAAAGCCCAGTTCGCAGAAAAAACTCAGTACAATTTTTTTTGGTTTCAATAATCGTATCAGGTCCAGGGCTGCCCGTGCTGTTCCGCCTGTAGCAAGCAAATCGTCGTGCAGAAGAACAATATCATCGGGCGATAAGGCATCGTAGTGGATTTCCATGGCATCGCTCCCATATTCGAGAGCATATTTTTTCGAATATGTTCTCGCCGGAAGCTTACCAGGTTTACGGATAGGAACAAACCCAGCTCCGATCTTATATGCAATGGCTCCACCCAGCATATAACCCCGCGATTCAATACATACAACCTTTGTGATACCCTGATTTATAAACTTATTAGAAATTGAATCGATCACAAATGCAAATAGTTCGGGTTGTTTCAGCACTGTGGTAATATCCTTAAATTGTACACCCTTCCTGGGAAAATCAGGTATATTACGTATCTGCTCTTTAACCTGCTCAAGTGTTATTTCCTGAACCATTATCGAAGTGTTTAATTCTGGCATAAAGCTACTATATTTTGTTGAATTACCTCAATGAAAGCTTAATACAACAGATGTTTCAAACTCATTATTCAGGCTGATGAATTTTGTTTACAGTTACCCATTTCGGTTATGAACTTCGCTTATTCTCCTTGATCTCTTCCAGATCTTTCTTTATTTCCTGAATGGAAAACAATAATTCTCTGAACATGGGATTTGAACTGGATAAATTTCTTAATTCTTCTTCACGAAAACCGAGTTTTGAATCAAAGTATCCTAATACCAGCGAAAGTAAAATAAAAAGCAATAGAGCTATGGGAATAGCAACTAGAGCATATCGAAATATAAATTCACCCCAGGGTTTATCCTTAAACGACTGGAGGAATACGATACCAATCAGAAAGAATTGTATATAACCGATATACATTCTGGAACGATCGAAATATACCTTCCAGCGTATTAGTGATCGTTTGTTAACTTGTGTTTGATTAATCTTCATATAGCTAAATATTAAATCAAGTACTTTATTTATTTAATAAGCATTTATATTGAGAAATCAATATTAAGGAAAAAGTCTTCTTAATATAACTACTTAGGCTTTAATTATGTGAAAATACTATATCACAGCCGTGTATATGGTTATTTTAAATCTTAAATTTCAGAATGAAACTCCCATCCTGAAATCTAAAAAATCGGCTACTTGAAGGTGTGCTTTGATATTGGTTCCAATATAAAGCCAGTCGGTTACATTGAAAGTTAGCCCGTAACGCTGGTATAACGGATCCAGCCGCTTGAAAGGTGAATATAAATAAACTCCAAGCTGTGTACTGAAAATAAATCGTCCAATAAGAAGTTCATGTCCCAGCATAGCTGCCAAATACTTATGATCGATCAATTTTCCATCTCTTTGAAGATCATTTCTTTCAATTTCAACTTTATCTGCGTTATCGAGTGTACCTTCAATAGCCAATGACAGAGCACTTAAACGGCCCACAATCCTACTTGAGTTAGCAATAAGTCCAAATACGGCAAATCGTTGTTCTCCTTTAATATCCGATTTACCTGTTCCAAATCCGATAATATCAAATCGCCATTTACCACGATGTTTGTTAATATCCTGAATTTTAACCGGTGTTTCATAGCTTAATTCCCGTAGATTATAATCGAGTCCAATACTCATGGTAGGAAAATTAATACCCTTATTAGGATTCTTTATCCCTCCGTTCGATATATGATTATAATTGGCACTTAAATGAAGATTCATGCGTTGCGTAAGCCGAAAATTAATGGCAACATCGAGTAAAACTACAAAACTGAGAATGGAGCTATAGAACAAATTCTGGGGATTGTTTTGCTCGTCGTATACCTTGTCCATAAAAGCGGGTCCGAATCCGAAACGTAAAGAGGAATGTATTCTTTTGTGGGTACTTAAAACCGGTTCGATATAAGTATAAGGAATATAAGCATGACCAAGAATTTCCGGATTGTCAAAATCGATAAATAAAAACGAAACTCCGGTACGCGGAAAACAGTAACAATAATTCCATGCTTGCTGGCTCATTAGTTGCCAGTTCCATTCAGCTTCAATACCCCAGGGATTAGAACCGGAAACATCACGAATTGATTGAGAATGCGGGATGATAAAGCCATAATGCATTCTAACAGCGGGAATAAGGCCATTCTGCGAAACAACCTGATTTTTAAATCCGAGCAACAAGGTAATGAATATCAGTATATATCGCAGTTTTATCTGCATGAACTTTAAAGTGTTGATTTAATCACCGCTCCATCAACTGCATAAACCTGACCGGTAACATATTCCGATAAGGGTGATAACAGCCATAATGCGAGGCTTGCCAAATGATCGACATTCCCGGTTTTTTTCATAGGTATTGTTGCTTCGATCTGATTACGGGCTTCCTTGCCTGATATTTGCATAGACTGGGCCTTCTTTTTTATCAGGCGTTCCACAGCAGGAGTATAATGGTAACCGGGAGCCAGTATATTAAATGTTACTCCTTTGTCGGGTATTTCCTGCGAAAGTGTTTTAACGAATCCAACTACGGAGAGCCGCATCGATGTGCTTAATATCAGATTTTCCATGGGTTGTTTAACCGCCGAACTTTCAATATATAGAAACCGACCGTATCTGTTTTTCATAAAATAAGGCAAAAAAACCTGGGTGAGTTCAATTTTCCAGCGAACTAACTGCCTGTATGCTTCGTCCCAGTCGTTAAGTGTTGTTTCTGTAAACATTTTAGCCGGGGGACCACTGGCATTAACCAGTATACCGGATATCTTTCTGGATTCAGTTATTTCCAGCAGCTTATAAATGGAATTACTTTGGGTGATATCGGCTACACTTATGGTAACCTGTGCGGGATAAGCCTCCTTAAGCTCGCGTAGTTTTTCTTCTCCGCGGGCAACTGCTATAATCTGAGCCCCCTCGTGTAATAGCTGTATGGCAATGGAATGACCAAAACCACTGGTAGCGCCACACACAATAAATGATTGATTTTCAATATTCAGATTCATACAATCAGGTTAATAAATAATAATCAGAAAACAAGCATTGAATTGATATGTTGTCTGTTAATCCATTAGAATTTTAATATTTATATATCCTAACTACTTCTAATTTACAAAAAAAGAGGGCATATTGGCCCTCTTTTTCTTTCAATACAATATATTTCAACAGGATTACGACCCGGCTACTTTAACCTTATTTCCATTGCCGTTGCCATTACCGTTTCTCTCCTTCCAGTAACCGAGGAAACGAATCCACCGTGCCTGGGCCAGTGATGTGAGCCTGAACATTACAGGTACTATTACCAAAGTAAGGAATGTTGAAAAGGTAAGTCCAAAAATTATTGTCCATGCCAGGGGTCCCCAGAAATTTGCCTGGTCACCACCGATGTAAAAGTTAGGATCCCAGTTATGGAGGAAGCCGGCAAAATCGAAATTCATTCCAATAGCCATAGGTATCAGTCCAAGTAATGTTGTTATAGCTGTAAGCAGTACAGGCCGTAAACGTGTTTTCCCTGCCTGAACCAGGCATTCGTTAGCTTCCTCGAGTGGCAGGAGAGCATTTTCTTCCAGTCCGAGGTCTTTTCGCCTTCGTGCACGTAATAGTTCAGTATAATCAATCAATACAATTGCATTATTCACCACAATACCTGCCAGTGAAATAATTCCGATGCCTGTCATAATAATCACAAATGGCATTTTAAAGGTGGCCAGTCCTCCAAATACCCCAATAGTACTGAACAGAACAGTCATAATAATTATTCCTGTGCGTATTACGGAATTGAACTGGGTTACAAGAATCAGGAAGATAAGCGACACAGCAATAATCATGGCTGTTTTCAGGAAAGCAAACGATTCATCCTGCTCCTGCTGCTCCCCGGTGAACTCATATTTATATCCCGGAGGCAAATCGAACCGGGCCATAATTTTTTTAATGTCGTTGTTCACTTTTGTCGGATTATATCCTTCAACAACATTCGATTCCAGTGTAATAACCCTGTCAAGATCCTTCCGGCGCACAGAACTGAATGTACTTGAATAATCAAAATCAGCCACAGCCGACAAAGGAATATAATTTGTTATACCATTATCGACATAACTCATCTTCATATTTTCAAGAGCCGACAGGCTATAGCGGTATTCGTCCTTCAGACGTATCATAATCGGATATTCATCTTCTCCTATTTTATAATCGGTAGCGTTAATTCCATACAATGCTGTTCGCAGATCATTGGCTATCTGGAAAGTCGACAGACCAAATCGCTGTGTCCTGTCTCTATCGATTTTAACGATAAGTTCAGGTTTATCGGTACTGATATTCATTTTCAATCCCTCGATTCCTGCTATTCCTTCATTTTTAATGATACCCTGGATAGAATCGCTGAGATATACCAGCTCTTTAAAATCAGGGCCGATAATCTCAAGGCTGATAGCCTTACCGGTGGGCGGCCCCATGTTTTCTTTGGTTACTTCGATTTCGACTCCCGGATACTGGCCTACAACTTCTTCGGTAAGGTTGCGCATGATATCAGAAGTATTTTTACCGTTTCTTTCCAAATAGTCGACAAAACTTATTGTTATCAGAGCTTTTTGTGGTTGGGGACCGCTTCTGTAATCTTCCGGGTCGCCTTTCCCCACTGTTGTAAGTATCGATTCCACAATATCCTTGTCAGGCTCCAGATGCCGGGTGATATCCTCCTCCAATCTGGTTACAAATTCATCGGTTGCCCTGATATCGGTTCCGATAGGAAGTTCGCATATAACATTTACGTAATTCGGATCGTTATCAGGAAAGAAAAGCACTTCGGGTTGTCGTATCCCCATCAGGATAATTGCAAAAAACAGTAATCCGAATGCTCCTATAAAAAACCACAGAGGATTTTTTCTTCGCAGAGCATAGCGCAATATTCTTTCATAAAATTTCTCGAGCCATAAAAGAAATACATTCTGAAACCGTATCTGCTGTTTCTGAAAGAAAGCCAGATTCAGAATACCAATTAACCCGAAAATGATCAACAGGTTTGGTAACACTCTCCAGCCAGGTATTAGCAAAAGTAATCCCAAGCCTACCATTGTGAAAGCAATAATAAATCCCCGTTTCTTGTTCGATGATGCCGCAGCACGCTGTTTTCCTGCTTTTATAAATGTTGCCGATATCACCGGTGTTATTACCAGTGCTACAAATAAAGAGGCTGTCAGAATAATGATAAGCGTGATGGGTAAAATCTTCATGAACTCTCCAACGACGCCTCCCCAGAGTGCAATAGGGAAGAATGCTGCAAGGGTCGTCAGGGTAGAAGCTATAATCGGTAC
>CAYMQP010000165.1:3131-8560 GCA_964392505.1 uncultured Bacteroidales bacterium | reverse complement strand
TGTTCACCCTTTCTTATGCGGCGGGCAAGTTCCACCTCTTCTTCAGCATTAACTAACTCCTCCTTGCCTATTTCATGCAAATATTTGTCCAGAGAGGGGGTATCCCGGTTTGTGACCTGCTTTATGATCTTGAGTTGTCTCATGATGAGAGGGTTATGAGGTTTAGATCAAATGCACTACAGTGCCCAGGGTTTTAAAGTTCATTTCACTTAAATCATACGTATTCACAGGTCAGTAAGTTTCCCTGAAAGCGATTTAAAAATAGTAAAAAAACCAATTCTTTTCTTCACCGGAAAATAAATATTCAAGAATATTTTGGATATTCTTATTAAATACTTATTATTGCATTGATTTTCCCGCTGAAGAAAGTCCTTATTATTTCTAAGAAACTCCTTGTGAAAATTTCTTTACCGTTAGTTACGATTTGAAAGTAAATTAATTATATTTCCTATAGTTATTATGTACGATATTCTTGAATTGAATAAGAAGCTTGTTTCTGAGTTAAAAGAAATAGCTAAAGATTTAAAAATTAAACGGGTTGAAACCTTGCGTAAACAGGATTTAATTTATAAAATTCTTGATCAGCAGGCAATTTCAGCCACCGAAAAAAACAAGGCAAAAAAAGCCACAACACAGGATCAGAAACCTCCACAGAGCCAAAAATCCGTTGAAGGTTTAAAAGATCGCACCGAACGCAAACCCCGCATCAGAAGAAGACGAATCGAAAAAGTTAGCGGTTCCAGTTCACATAACGATTCTGATGAATCACGCGGAAAAGAAAAAATCGACGCCGCAGTAGCTGAAGTTGAAGCTTCGTTAAAGAATGATGCCCTTCTTGATGATCCGTTTGCCGACAACGATTACGATGAACCTTCAATGGTTGAAACAGAAGAAGCTGAAAAACCTGGTGAACCCGAAGAGACTAAAGTTATTACTACCGAAAGTGATATTAAAATCCGGTTTGCCGATGAAAGAAAACCTGAAAAAAATGTTGATTTCGACGGGATAATCAGCAATTCAGGAGTGTTGGAAATCATGCCCGATGGTTATGGTTTTCTCCGATCGGCCGATTATAATTACCTGAATTCGCCTGATGATATTTATGTTTCACAATCGCAAATTAAATTGTTCGGACTTAAAACCGGCGATACTGTTCAGGGTACGATACGACCACCAAAAGAAGGCGAAAAATATTTTCCACTTATCAAAGTTGAAGAAATTAATGGCCGCGATCCTAGCTATATCAGAGACCGTGTTCCTTTTGATTATCTCACACCACTCTTCCCAAACGAAAAATTCACACTAATCCGGCATGGTGAACAGGGTAATCTTTCGGTAAGGGTTATCGATATGTTTTCACCCATTGGTAAAGGCCAGCGTGGATTAATTGTTGCTCAGCCCAAAACAGGTAAAACCATATTGCTACAGGATATAGCAAACGCTATTGCTGCTAACCATCCTGAGGCATACCTCATCATACTGCTAATTGATGAACGTCCTGAAGAAGTTACCGATATGGCACGTAATGTAAAGGGTGAAGTTATTTCTTCCACTTTCGACGAACCTGCCGAACGGCATGTTCGGGTTTCGAATATCGTGCTGGAAAAAGCTAAGCGTATGGTAGAATGTGGACATGATGTTATAATACTGCTCGACTCTATTACGCGACTGGCCCGTGCATACAATACCGTTGCTCCCGCCTCTGGGAAAGTTTTGTCAGGTGGGGTCGATGCCAATGCATTACACAAACCAAAACGCTTCTTTGGGGCAGCCCGGAATATTGAACATGGAGGTTCTCTCACCATTATTGCTACTGCGCTTACGGAAACCGGATCGAAAATGGATGATGTGATTTTTGAAGAATTTAAAGGGACCGGTAACATGGAGCTTCAACTCGACCGTAAACTATCTAACCGCCGTATATACCCGGCTGTAGATATTACTGCTTCAAGCACAAGACGAGAGGATCTGCTGCTCGACAAGAATGTATTGAATAAAATCTGGATACTACGGAAATATCTAACCGATATGAACTCAGTTGAAGCAATGGAGTTTTTACGCGACCGTATGGCCAAAACTGAAACCAACGAAGAATTTCTCATTTCAATGAATGGGGAATAAAAAAAACCGGAAATACTAAACAGGGTGTTTTAAAATTAAAGCGAACACCCTTTTTTATTTTTATCTTATTTATAATTAATATGAATAAGGGGTAAATTAATTATTGAGTACTAACAAATAACGAATTATATTAATTTTGTTATCTTATTTTTAAGGAAAATACCATAAAGTGTTAATTATAAGCAAATTAGTATGACTAATAAGAAAAATTTTATTACTTGCGATGGAAACTATGCGGCTTCGCATGTTGCGTATATGTTCAGTGAAGTAGCAGCCATTTATCCCATTACTCCTTCATCAACCATGGCAGAATATATCGATGAATGGTCGGCAAACGGAAGGAAAAATATATTTGGTGAAGTTGTTAAAGTAAGTGAAATGCAGTCGGAAGGAGGAGCTTCAGGAGCTCTTCACGGAGCCTTGCAAACCGGTGCACTGGCATCAACATTCACAGCATCGCAGGGTTTACTGCTCATGATCCCGAATATGTATAAAATTTCCGGCGAGTTATTGCCGGGTGTATTTCACGTTTCTGCTCGCAGTTTGGCTGCCCAGGCACTTTCAATCTTTGGCGATCATAGCGATGTAATGAGCGTGCGCCACACAGGTTTTGCCATGCTGGCAACCGGCAATGTTCAGGAAATAATGGATATTGGTCCCGTGGCACATTTAACGGCTATTAAATCAAGGATACCATTTCTCCATTTCTTTGATGGTTTCCGAACTTCACACGAAATACAAAAAGTTGAAGCCCCAACTACTGAACAAATGGCTCAACTGGTAAATTATAAAGCATTAAAGGAATTCAGGTTAAGGGCACTCAATCCGGAACATCCAGTAACAAGGGGAACAGCTCAAAATCCAGATATTTATTTCCAGTCGAGGGAAGCAGCCAATAAATTTTACCTACCCGTTCCCGATCTGGTTGAAGGGTATATGAAAGAAATTACAAAACTAACCGGTCGTGAATACCATCCTTTCACTTATTACGGCGATCCCGATGCAGAAAACATCATTATGGCTATGGGATCGGTTACAACTACTATAAAGGAGACAATCAATTATTTAAAAAAACAGGGTAAGAAAACCGGCTTAATAACCGTACATCTGTATCGGCCTTTTTCGACAAAGTATTTACTCGATATTCTGCCTAAAAGTGTTAAACGAATCGCAGTGCTCGACCGAACCAAAGAACCTGGAGCCAATGGAGAACCTCTCTATCTCGACGTTTGCGAAGCGTTTTACAGAAAAGAAAATGTTCCCCTCATTGTAGGTGGTCGCTATGGCCTAAGTTCGAAGGATACAACTCCTGTTCAGATTATATCGGTATACGAAAATCTCGAGCAGAAGGAACCTAAGAATCGGTTCACTGTTGGTATTGTCGACGATGTTACCTTCACATCGCTTCCTAAGAAAGAAGAAATTAGCCTTGATCATAAAGGAACCTTCGAGGCCAAGTTTTATGGTCTTGGTTCCGATGGTACGGTTACTGCCAATAAAAACTCTATTAAAATTATTGGCGATACCACCAATAAATACTGCCAGGCCTATTTTGCTTACGATTCGAAAAAATCAGGAGGTATCACTACATCTCACCTTCGGTTTGGGGATGAATCAATCAACTCATCGTATTTGGTAAACACACCCGATTTTGTGGCATGCCATGTTCCATCATACCTCGATAAATACGATATGCTTAAAGGTCTTAAAAAAGGAGGAACCTTCTTGCTTAATAGCATCTGGGATGCCGAAGAAACCAAAAACAGATTACCCGATCATTTCAAAAAAGCTTTAGTAGAGAAGAATATCAGTTTTTATATTATCAATGCTACCAAAATTGCCAATGAAATCGGATTAGGGAGCCGAACAAATACAATAATGCAATCGGCCTTCTTTAAAATTGCCAACATTATTCCATACGATCAGGCAGTGGATGAAATGAAGAAAGCAATTAAGAAGACTTTTGGTAATAAAGGAGAGGAAATTGTGAAAATGAATTACCAGGCAGTCGATAGGGGTGGCGAATTAGAGAAAGTCGAAATACCAATGGAATGGGCTAAACTCAATGGTGAAAAGAAATCGACCTTGGCGCCTGATATGCCTGAATTTGTTAAAAATGTGGCTTACCCTATTAACTACCTTAAGGGCGATGATTTACCGGTAAGTGCATTTGTTGGACGAGAAGACGGTACTTTCCCAGCAGGTACTACAGCCTTTGAAAAACGCGGTATTGCAGTAGATGTTCCCGAATGGATACCTGAAAATTGTATCCAGTGTAATCAGTGTGCTTATGTTTGCCCTCATGCCTGTATTCGTCCCTTCCTGCTGGATGAAAAAGAAATAGCAAATGCTCCAAAAGACATTACATTGCTTGAAACGAAAGGTAAAGGATACGAGGGATTAAAATACCGGATCCAGGTAAGTCCCCTCGACTGTACCGGTTGTGGTGTATGTGTAGAAACATGTCCTTCAAAAGAAAAATCGCTGGTCATGAAAGAGCTCGAATCACAAATGAAGGAAGTTGAGAATTGGGATTATATGGCTAATAAGGTAAAGAGTAAAGCAGGTTATGTCGACATTATGCAGTCAATTAAAAACAGTCAGTTTGCTCAGCCACTATTTGAATTTTCGGGTGCTTGTGCTGGTTGCGGAGAAACTCCATATGTAAAAATAATTACACAACTTTATGGCGATCGTATGCTTGTTGCCAATGCAACCGGCTGTTCTTCTATCTGGGGTGGTTCGGCACCATCGACACCGTATTGTACAAATGAACGGGGCAAAGGCCCTGCATGGGCAAACTCCTTATTCGAGGATAATGCTGAATACGGATACGGATTTACATTGGGAATTAACAAACTACGCGACCGTATCGAACTCAAAATGAAAAAAGCTCTTGAAGATGGTAAAATTGTATCAGGTACCAGCGAAGCCTTTCAGGAATGGATTGATGGTAAAAAAGATGCAGATAAATCAAAAATTGCCTCTGCAAAAGTTATACAAGCATTAAAAAAAGAGAAAGAATCCGTTGCCAAGGAAATACTTGATCTTGAGCAATACCTGATCAAGAAATCAGTGTGGGTTTTCGGTGGCGACGGTTGGGCTTATGATATCGGCTATGGAGGACTTGACCATGTTATTGCAACTGGCGATGATATTAATGTATTGGTAATGGACACCGAAGTATATTCCAATACCGGCGGACAAGCATCGAAATCCACACCAGTTGGTGCAGTAGCTAAGTTTGCTGCATCAGGTAAAAAAATACGTAAAAAAGATTTGGGTGCCATGGCAATGACATACGGATA
>CAYMQP010000165.1:0-3121 GCA_964392505.1 uncultured Bacteroidales bacterium | reverse complement strand
TCCCTCTATTATAATTGCTTATGCACCTTGTATTAACCATGGCTTAAGAGCGGGTATGGGAAAATCAATGGATGAAGAAAAACGTGCCGTTGAAGCTGGATATTGGCACCTGTATCGCTATAATCCATTGCTTGAGAAAGAGGGTAATAATCCATTCCAACTCGACTCTAAAGAACCTAACTGGAGTGAATTCCAGAATTTCCTGAATGGTGAAATACGCTATACATCGCTTAAAAAAGCATTTCCGAAAGAAGCAGCTGAATTATTTATCGCAGCTGAAGAAAATGCCAAGTGGCGATACGAAAGCTATAAGCGTATGGCTGCTATGGATTTTTCTAAATCATAATGCATAGTGATCATTTTAATATATGCAGGGGATGGTTATATCGTCCCCTGATTTTTTTGAAAAAACAAGATATTTACATAAAATCACCAGAAAAATTAAAATGGCCCGAATATTAGCTATCGATTGCGGACAGAAACGAGTGGGTGTTGCAGTTACAGATCCGTTGCAAATAATTGCTAACGGGCTTGAAACTGTCAATTCCAGGGATATCATCGATTATCTTGCCAGATATTTCGAAAAGGAAGATGTGGAATTAGTAATCATTGGTTATCCAAAGCAGATGAACAATTCACCTTCGGAAGCTGTTCGGTATGTGAATGAATTTATCCGTAAATTCGAAAAGAAATTCCCCGATAAGGATTTTTTTCTGATGGATGAACGGTATACCTCGAAAATGGCTATACAAACAATGATCAACGGTGGAGTTAAAAAACAACAACGTCGAAACAAATCGCTGGTCGACAAAATCAGCGCCACCATACTTTTGCAATCGTATCTAGAAATGAAAACAAATATTCAGAAGAACAAGCAATGATTTATCCCATAGTACTATATGGTTCGCCTTTATTACGTAAAGTTTCAAAAGAAGTCGATTTGAACGATCCCGGATTAAAGCAATTTATCGCAGATATATTTGAGACGATGTATGTAAGTGATGGTGTGGGTCTGGCAGCACCACAAGTTGGGAAATCGGTACGGATTTTCGTGATTGATGGATCGGAAATGGCGAAAGATGATCCGACATTACTCGGATTTAAAAAAGCTTTTATTAATCCAAAAATTATTGAAGAAAACGGAGATGAATGGACTTTCGCTGAAGGATGCCTGAGCTTACCTACTATTCGTGAGGATGTTGAGCGTAAAAATCATATTCAAATTCAGTACCACGACGAAAATCTTGAATTTCACGACGATATATTCGACGGGATAAAAGCCCGAATCATACAGCATGAATACGACCACCTGGAAGGTGTGCTGTTTGTCGATCGTATAGCACCACTTAAGAAAAAAATGCTAAAGGGAAAACTGAACGATATTGTCAAGGGGAAAATAAGTGCAGCCTATAGGACCAAAATTCTAAAATAAGGTTGTCTGGTTTTTTTTTCTAAAAAGAGTTATATCTAATCTGATAGTTGTTATATCAAAAACTGTTCTGCAAATTCCTCCTAAACTTGTATCTGCAAAGAAGCATGAAGGTTATTGAGTAATATTCTTGGAATATTCCAGGCACCTTTGCCAGTCAGCCTGGAAATAAACTTTTATTTTGTCAAGTTCATTTTCGGGAATAAGCGGTTCTTTATTAAAATATTTTGCCGGTATGAATTTCGAGACATATAGCGTTGTATAACGGATTGAACCCAGATAAAATCGCCAAAACAGATGTAACAGGCTATTCTTAAATATTCGTCTCTTCCTTAAATTGACATACTTGCCAACATTCATGATAGCTTTCAGCTGCTTCTCCGAATACGACGTGTGTTTCCTTTTAAAATTGATTTTTTTACGTTCAACAGTAACATCTAAATTTGCAGACAGTGTATCGATAAATGCATGTGGATTCGTTCGTAAATCGTCGAAGAAAAGTACAATTGGCTTAGGTTTGAAATACTTTTCAAGAATTTGAATTTGACGAAAATAATCCAGATCCTGCTTCTTAAAATATCCCTGATCGTTTTCCAAATTAAAAAACTCAACAAATCGGCCTTTAAAACCATTCTTAACAAACCTTCGGTACTGAGAAGCAATGTAGTCATCGTGTCGCCTGAATACTATAATTGGAGTTGTATTAGGATATACTGAGGCAAATTTTGTCACTTCTTCTTCCAGTTGCTGATCAAACTCTCTCGAAAGAAGATATTTTTTATAATTACTTCTATCAATGATTCTTTTAGCTTTCTTATAGCGCGTCCGCTGTATGTAATGTATACCTTTAAGTTTTGGAAATACACGATACTGAAGAAAGGTAGTGCCCGTTTTACCTGTACCTACATGAAAGAATATTTGTTTCTGTAATGTTGAATTCATACTTGAATGACTGCTAGAATATTTATTTGCTTTTCTGTTTTATTGGACGAATTACTAAAAAAAATTAAAAATGATTCCAGCAAATTTATCTATTGATACTCACTTAATAAAAAAGCACTTAGCATTAAATTAAATCTTTAAAATCAGAGAGTATAGTAATTATCCACAACTGATATTACGCCTTCGCCATTCCGCTTTATAAATTAAAATACTTTCTCAGATTCAAAAAGATGCAATTATCCCATACGCATTTCTTACCGGACCGGATGTTTCACAAATATTTCGTCTGATTTAAGCAACAGATCAATATACTGGGCCCTCTTATACACAAAAGGATCATTAATATTTTTATTCGACAACTTTCCACGAAAATCATCCAGCGATTTATATCCCTTACTATCCATCCATGCTTCCAGATCTTTTATAATTGTACTGATATATTCAATCTTATTTTTATAAACAGTACTGACGATCTGAACACAATTAGCCCCTGCAAGAATCATTTTGGCGACATCCTTCCCGGTAAAAATACCTGTATTATTACAAATATCTCCTTTCAGGTTTCCATACAGTAAACCTGCAAAACGTAAAGGCAAACGATTATCCTCAGGAATGCTAAGGTTAAATGGTGTATAATGTTCCTCTTTATCCATATCGATTTCGGGCTGGAATAATCGATTAAATAACACAAATCCTTTGGTTCCCGCATCATCAAATTTTTTTATCAGATTAAGCGGATTTGCATAGAAT
>CAYMQP010000164.1:7330-8631 GCA_964392505.1 uncultured Bacteroidales bacterium | reverse complement strand
CCCCAAATCCCAAAGATTTATTATTAAGGAATAATTCTACTTTGTCAGCTCCAGAGACAATATAAATATTCTTTACAGTGCCATTATTATTGTTCCAGTGACCTATGATATGCGTATGTATTTCTTACGAACATAATTTTCCTGTGCAACCAGAAGAAATATATTGTTAATAAGGAAACTTATAAGTATAAGACATCGTAAAGCCATTCTTCAATAATTTTGTTGTTACTGCAAATATTTTATATTCACTTCTTTTAAACTTCTTCTGGTAAACAGGATCCAAATTCCAAGGAAATAAAGAATTTAACATTTGTTAAAGTAACTAATCTTACCGTTATTTAATAGAAAAGGTGCCAAAGTTATTTTGGCACCTTTTCTATTTACAATGGTTTGAGCTTATTGCTTAGCAAATTTTCCGAAACCAATCAGGTTGTCGTTTGCATAGGCACGGATTAAGTATAATCCGGCAGCAAGCTCTGAAATGTTAATTTCAGCAACTCCATTCGTATTAGCAATATTTTGATTAAGTACGCTTTCTCCAGTCAGAGAAACTACTTCGATATAATCAATGTTGCTTCTGCTAAGTACCTTAAGGATATTCAAAGCAGGATTCGGATACAAGCTTAAATCTTCGATGTCTGTAATATCGGGAACGAAGGGAACCGGAGGTTCTTCAACTGTAATAATTACGACATATTCTTTAGTACTTCCGTTATCAGCTGTAACAACGACGGTAGCTGTATCCGGTGCAGGGACAGGACCTGCTCCTGATACCGATGCATTCGGATGTGCTCGTGCAACTAATGTATCACCCGTAGATCCTTCGGGAAGTTCTATACTATATTCGGTTACTGCCGGATCAAAGTCAGGCACTAATGTACCAACTCGAGCAGCCAGATTCCTCAAATCGGCATCACCCGAAAGCGGTGCTACAGGAGAAGCAATCAATCGCTGTATTTCAGCAAGGTACACTGCCCTGGCATTATCAGTCAATGGGAAAGTGTTAACCACACCACTCTCATCATTACCGAAACCAAAGTATGTACAATGACCTGATGGATAATCGTCTGCGTCCGGATAGAATTCTACCAATGGATCAAACCGTGCAAACAGTACATAGTTCGAATCAGCGCGACCATAAGTCATTGATCTGGCCAATATCTCAGCATTAGTTTCGGTAGTTGAAGGTACACTTACTGCACTATGTTTGGCAACCATCCAATCAAGCGAGTCACCATCAAGAGTAACTTCCGAGAATACACCATCGCCCGGCATCAGAACGTTTGCCCATACTGTATCGG
>CAYMQP010000164.1:0-7230 GCA_964392505.1 uncultured Bacteroidales bacterium | reverse complement strand
GTTCACCATAGTTATCTGCTGTACCGCTATTGAACCAGTTAGCCCTGCTATTGCGGGTAGCCCATCCTGAACACTGCAATACAGGAGCTTTGATTGCATTCCAATATTCTCTGTTAGGAGGTTGAAAGGTCGTACTTGGAACACTGCGTCCTAAGATAACCAGATCGGCTTCATTTAGAACTCTAACCGTGTCCATTCCCAGTCCACCGGCAGGTGGCGGAATCACAGTAACTACATATCCCTGAGCTTCCAGCCACTCAATCTGAACACTATCATGTGAAGTGGCAGGATCAGTTCCCTGAACAAACATAATATGTTCAGGTGGGTCGGGTAATGCAAGCATTCTTTCAATTTCAGCCAGATATACGGTCCGAGCATTATCGGTCAATGGGAAAGTGTTGACAACACCATCCTGATCGTTACCAAATCCAAAGTAGGTGTAATAACCTGCCGGATAGTCGCCGGATCCCGGATAAAATTCTACCAGTGGCTCGAAACGTGCAAACAGTATATAATTCGAATCAGCACGGCCATAAGTCATTGATCTGGCCAATATCTCGGCATTGGTTGCTGTAGTTGAAGGTACACTTACTGCACTATGTTTGGCAACCATCCAATCTAGCGAATCACCAACTAGTGTAACTCCCGAAAATACACCATCGCCCGGCATCAGAACGTTTGCCCATACTGTATCGGGTTCACCATAGTTATCTGCTGTACCGCTATTGAACCAGTTAGCCCTGCTATTGCGCGTAGCCCATCCTGAACACTGCATTACAGGAGCTTTGATTGCATTCCAATATGCTCTGTTAGGAGGTTGAAAAGTCGTACTTGGAACACTACGTCCCAATATAACCAGGTCGGCAGAATTAAGCCATTTAAGCGTGGCATAAGAGGCACTGGAAAGTCCACCCTCAGGTGGCGGAATTACAGTAACCTCATACCCTTGATTTTCCAGCCAGGCAATCTGAACACTATCATGTGATGTGGCAGGATCAGTTCCCTGGACAAAGATAATTTCTTGAGCACTTAATGTACCCGCCAGGTACATTAGGCCAAATAACATTAATAGAAAGATTCTTTTCATGCTTACTCTTTTTTAAGGTTAAGTTCGGATAAAATTAAAAGTTTATTGGTTATCAATTTAGTAAATTATTAGATTATAAATACAATTATTTCAATATTCCTTACCTCTTTATGTAATTATTAATTACAGAATGTAAGGTTTTGCTATTCGCGATTCCATTCATGACAAGTTTATTAGGATTTTTCAAGGGGTGGGTATAAATATACCCAACCCCTTTACTCTCCCCATTATTCATCAACTGAATAATCGCTTTATGAATTATTTAATAATCAACTTTGAATATGCTACGTTGTTGTTAATATGCAATTCCACAATGTATAATCCTGGTGCAAAGTTAGCAATATTAATGTTTACAATGTTATTGCCGGCTACAGATAAACCTTCATATACAGTTCCAATCAAACCACCCGTAACACTGATCAGATTTACTGATACATTTTTACCAGCTTCAATTGTAAAACTTATATCAAAATCGGATGTAGCAGGATTAGGGGAAACTGACAGATTAATTTCATCGGCTAAAAGTGTGTTAACAGCATCTATCCAATATGCATCAAACACAAACTCTACAGCCCGATGCAGAACGTTGTAAAGATCAGTTGTTGCTGCACCATCTGCAAGATAGGTATAAGCCACATTCATAAACATAATTGCAGGATTCTCAATATATCCCAATGCAATGGCTTCTTCCTGTACATATGGAGGATCTTCAGTTCCAAGGCCTTCTTCTCTTACAGCAGTTGCTAATATAAGGTGGCTCGGAGCAATGCCATGCAGATATGGAACTCCCCTGTCTGCTGCATTTGCATAGTCAACTATTTGTTCATAGGTATAGTCTTCTGTAATGTAATGTTGATCTTCCACAATTTTCCATTGCACGTCAACATCGTCGGGTGAACCAAAGCCCCAAACACCTCCGTCTTCGAGTAATAAAGGCCATTTCACGGTTGATTCAGGATCGTTTGTCATAACACCCTCCATAGTAATACATGGTACAGGGTAATCATCTCTTAAACCAAAGTTGCCCACACTTTCTGAGCCAATAGATTCCGAAATAATCACACCTTCAGCGCCTATAGCCTCAGCACCATCACCATAAAGTGAATCTGCAGGGGCATCGTTAAATACACCCTGGTCAAGAAAGACAACATCGGTTACCCATTGTGATATGCTATCTATGGCCGTTTGGTCCTCAGGCCTGATATCGGTAGTGCCACCAACATATTGTCCGACAAAAATAATGGTTTTTTCAGCTGGTCCTGCATAAACCAGTACAGACACCAACATCAATGCTGGTATTAAAATTTTTGTTAATAGGTAGTTTTTTTTCATAATCGTTCTGTTTTTAAGTATTAGTAGATATTTTATTCTATAATATCCAAATAAAAAGCTTGTTCGGTCTGTACTTTTTTTGTTCAGACCAGACTAAGAGTTTATTATTTGTTATTAAAATCATTTTATTTTAATAATAACCTGGGTTTTGATACTCCTGCTTTTCTGCTGGTGTGAGATATCTCCCGTCAATTTGTACAGCATCCAAGTGGATTTCCGGGAAAGGCCGTAGCCTGTGGAATTTCTGAAGCGTATTTGAATTACGGGCGTCGTCATTGAAAGCATACGTCCTGTCAATTAAAGTGCCGGTACGTTTAAGGTCTTCCCAGCGGAACATTTCACCCAATAGTTCACGGCATCTTTCATTCAGCATGAAGTGGATAAACCGCTCTTCTTTCGTGTCAACACCTTCAGGATACTTTTCTATTTCATCGTTGTCAGATCCATTCCAGTATGTTGCGTCAATTAATAGATTGTCAACCGTGCTGGCTGTGGCATTTTCGGGAGAACCACCATCGAACTTATACCAGAAAATGGGTTTCTCTTCACCTTCATGGTAAGCAGCCCTTGTCCTTACATAATTGATAAACTCAACTGCTTTGGCATAATTTCCAAGCCTCCCATAGGCTTCCGCTCCAATCAGGTATGATTCGGCCAGGCGGGCAAGAAATACATCCCGGGTTCCCCAGTGAGAATCATACCCATCCGGTTTTGCACGGTCCCAGTATTTGATTAAAGAGGGTACCTTATTCCGGTTCCAGGTATAGGTCTGAATCGTACTTGAGCCAACAACAAACCTGCCAGTGCTTTCAAGCAGGTCGTTATCCCGGTCGAATGTGACTAATTCATTCGGCGAACCATCGGCATTGGTTGTCCTATAGTACCTGGCATATATCGTATACCCAGCAGCAACCATCTGGCGGTCTGTCAATGTAGTATTTTCATCATTCAGGAGAAATACCAGTGCGGTATCCCCGACAATAACATATTCCGACTGTGGAATATCTGTGGCAGGAGTAAATTTCATTTCACCTGCGCGTACTGTATCGCCGTATCTGATAGCCCACGAACCGTCAGCGGCAACATCATCAAAAGCAAACAACAATTCCTCTTCAGTCCATCTGGGAATATTCGCTTCATTCGTGTCGGTACTGAAATAAACTTCAAGAAGGCTCTTCCGCAGGCGTGAATCGTTAAGCCTGTCGTGTATATCAATGGCGTAATCGGTTATAAACATTCTGCGGAAAGGTCGGCCATACTCAATGTTCCTCATCATGCCAGGATCCTGGTCATATTGCATGAACCAGAATTCATGCAGCTGGTTTTTATAATCCGATCCATTCTGGTAATTCAGACCCACCACATCATTATACTGGATGGAGAAGATGATCTCAGGGTTCACCTCGTTTCCTTCCAGAAATAAGTCTGCATAATTAGTAACCAGTGAATGACGTCCTCCGGCATGGATCTCTTCAATCAATTCCGCAGCTTTTTCCAGGTCTTCAGTCGGATTGCCCCCCGGATCGTAGCTATCGGGATCATCAGCAGGATCAGGTACATAGCTGGCACGGGTCAATAATACTTTAGCCCAATAGTGCCTTACCGCATCTTTGGTAACTCTGCCAGTTTGACTCTGTGTTTCAGGAATATGATCATAAACCCAACTCAGGTCATCGATTATCGCTTCATACACTTCACTGGCAGGGGTTTTGGGCCATTCTGTCTCCAGACCGGAACTGGGTTCCAGCGTAATCGGAATGGCACCAAATTGTTGTACCAAAGTGAAGTACTGATAGGCACGGATAAATCGAACTTCAGCCGTACGCATATCTTTACCTTCCTGGTCCTTTAATACGCCCACTCCATCGTCGACCAGTGCGATTTTCTCTACAGCCACATTACAGCGGTCTATGCTATTGTAAATATAAGCCCACCAGTCACCTATATCAGGATAGGGACTTGGTTTATTATGACCATCAAGGTCTGGTGTGTAATCATTATATTCGGGTTGAGCATAGGGTTGTGTCCATTCATACCCCTTCATATATTCATCGGTACCATAATCGAACAACCCGTATGACCACTCATTGCCGACTTTCAGTCTTAGTGATGAATAGCAGGCGTTCACAAGGGCTTCGCATCCTTGTTCGGTTTCATAATATGCATAGTTGAGCACAGTTACCTGCTCCTCCTCCAGAAAATTCTCGCAGGAGGAAAGGAATGTTATTGTTATGAATAATATGGCTAGTTTTTTCATTTTCATATTTTTTTTCAAACTATAGGTACGATTTCTAAAATCCTATTTTTATACCGAATGTCCATCCTTTTCCGCTGGTACCTGGAGGTGTCTTGTTTGTATCTTCATCCTGGGCTTCAGGATCCAGATAGGGATAATCAGTGAACAGAAATGGATTAAATGCCTGCACGGATAATTGGAGGCTTTCGATTTTTACTTTATTCAACAACGATTTCGGAACATTGTATGATAAGGTAATATTTCTCACTTTAAGGAAGGAAGCTTCCCTGTACCACATGGCGGTCTCATACCTATCCCTGAGATTGGCCGGAGCCGGATGTTCGGCATCTGCATTTTCTTCTGCCGTACCCATCGGTAAATAGTAATTTACATTAAACGGAGTAGCATACCGTGCGGTCATGTTGAAATAGTGTCCGTCCCTGCTGTAAATACCATGCCCGACCCTGAAAAATAAGAAAAAGGATAATTCAAATCCTTTATAATAGAGTCGGTTGGTAAAACCACCGGAGAACTTCGGAACATTATGGCCAACAACTGTCCGGTCATCTGAATTTATCGTGTCGTTACCATCGATATCTTTCACACGTATTTTACCAGGCGCAAAGCCATTGTTACCGGTTGAATTGTAAAAATCGATCATTGCACTGTCACTTTCCTGCCATATACCATCAAATACATAGGTATAATAAGATTTAATGGGTTCTCCGATAAAAAACTGATTGAGAATATCATCTTCGGAGCCTTCCGCCAGCTCAAGAATTTTTTCCCTGTTAGCGAAGAAAGTGAAGTCGGTTTCCCACCTGAAATTGTTTCGGTTGATATTGAAGGTATATAAAGAAATCTCTATACCTTCGTTTCGTGTTTTACCCACATTAGCCCGAACAGTTGTATAACCTGTCACAGCGGGTATGGCTTTATCATATAAAAGGTCATTGGTATTGGCCCTGTATAGTTCAATGCTACCTGAAATACGGTTCCTGATAAATCCAAAATCGAGCCCGATATTTGTAGTTGTGGTTTTTTCCCAGCCTACCCCTTTGGTCTGGATTCTTTGGGGAGCAAACCCTTTTGCCGGATCTTCACCAAACACATATTCAGTTTCCTGAATCGCTCCTGCGGTCTCATAAGGACGATTACCTGCCTGTCCTACAGTACCGTAACCCAACCTGAGTTTTAACTGGCTTAGAAAGCTCACATCTTTAAGAAAGTTTTCGTTGTGAGCTTTCCATGCAAGAGCTAAAGAAGGGAAGTAGTCCCATCGGTTGTCTCGGTAAAACAGGGAAGAACCATCGTATCGTAATGAGGCTGTCAACAGGTATTTGTCCATCAGTCCGTAATTTATCCTTCCCATAAAAGAAGCCAGTTGCCATTTGGAATATAGAAGATTATATTCCGGATCTCTTGCACGATCAAATTCCCCATTAATTTCAATTGTTGCAGGATCAAGGGTAGAGTTCAAATCATACCATAATTGGGAATTGTATGGCAGGTTTTCGGAATGCAGACTGGTTCGTTCCATTCTTCTGGCTTCCACACTTTGTAATAATGTAACCCCAATGCTGTGTTTACCGATATCTTTATTATAGAATAAAAGGTTGTCGACCGAGTAATGAAATTCCTGACCCTGTGAGTAAGTTCCATAATTTGTGCTAGGAAAAACCTCTGAAGCCAGCTCATGAATGAATTTTCCATTGCGCCATTGTCTGTAATCCTGGCTAACATTTAATTTGTACCTTAAACTCTTGGTAAAAGAAATTTCTGCATAATAAGCACCCAGATACCTGGTCACTCTGTTTTCGCGTGTGTCCAGTTCTTCATCACGGATAGGATTTTTGACCCTTGTATCATTAGTAGGAGTTAGCTGAAATTCACCGGTTGAATCATATGGCAAAGTGATAGGGATCATTTTAGTTACTCCCCATAATAAATCTTCACCCGGATCAGTATATTCAGAACTAAAGGTAGTGCTCATACCCACTTTCAACCAGTCAAGTGGCTGGAAATCCAGATTCAGCCTTGGGCTTATTCTTTGGAACCTTTCACCAATTCCCTGTCCTTGCTGATCAATATATCCGATTGAAAAATAAGCAGCTAACTTATCGGTTCCTCCACTAACACCCAAGTGGTGGTTTTGCGTCAGGGCATTAAAGTTACGTCCTTCGCTGAACCAATCATAGGATCGAACATTGTCCGGATTGTACAAGGGAACTTCGTCGGGAACTACATCCATTACCTGCTCCCATCTTGCCCTTTCTTCGTTGGTAACCAGCCTTGTTCGTACAACCCATTCAAGCGGATTAGGACTTGTCTGGTCTTCCCACTCGTACCCCATGGCAACAGATTCCCATGCATAATATGGCCAGTTCTCTACTATGTCATAATCTTCATATGGGTTGGGATAAGGTGTAGTATATGCATCATTCCCCCTGTAATTGTTTCTGGCAATTTCCATCCACTCATGACCGGTAAGTTGGTCAAAAAATCTCAGGGAATTTGTTATCGTAAATGAGCTTTCTAATTCAACTTTAAAATCTCCGCTCCGACCCCTTTTGGT
>CAYMQP010000163.1:0-8645 GCA_964392505.1 uncultured Bacteroidales bacterium | reverse complement strand
CTTAAAAAACTTATAGAAGGTAAAATACCCGATTCGGTTGTTAAACGGTCAAAACAAGCTTACAGGGCTCCTGTTTCAACCAGTTTTTTCAATCGAAACCATCCTGATTACATAGAAGAATTACTAAGCGAAGAAATTATAAAAAACTTCGGACTGTTCGATTCATCTAAAGTAATTTCCTTACAAAAGAAAGCAAAAGATAATCAGGTATCGGAGGTTGAGAATATGGCATTAGCTGCTATTCTATCTACACAACTTCTCTATCAGCAATTTATAATGAAAACATTTCAAGTACAAAAGAATATGGACGATTGCAATGTAATCGTAAACACCGCTGTAAATACTTAATTATAATAAAACTCAAGTTAATGAAAACTGGTTTTAGCAAAGATCTAATACGAATTAACAATCCGGAGACAACCGTAAATTCAATTGTAACAAAACTTAGAAACAATACACATAATACATTAAATCGATTTGGAGGTGTTGTTGGCATCAGTGGAGGTATCGATTCCTCTGTAACACTTGCCCTAGCTGTGAGAGCTTTTGGTCCCGAAAAGGTGCTTGGTATTATACTTCCCGAAAGAGACTCCAATCCTGAAAGTAAACAGTTAGCGCTGAAACTTGCTGAGAAGTTTGGCGTTAAAGCAATTAAGGAAAATATTAGCGCAGCGCTGAGTGGTTTCGGTTGCTATGAAAGGCGCGATCAGGCTGTTAAAAATGTATTTCCTGAATATAATCCGGAAAAGCATAAAATGAAAATAGGAATAAAAACCGCACCACAAAGCAAATTGCCTCCACTATTTTCGGTCGTCATTATCGATGAAAAGGGTTCTGAATTCGGTAAAAAATTACCTACCAAAGAATTTTTACAAATAATTGCATCTTCTAACTTTAAACAACGAACCCGAATGGCCATGCTATATTACCATGCCGAAAGATTACATTATGCCGTTATAGGTACACCAAATAAACACGAAGTCGATCAGGGTTTCTTCGTAAAATTTGGTGATGGAGGAGCCGACATTATGCCAATCGCACATTTGTATAAAACACAAGTTTATCAATTAGCAGAGTTTCTAGGAATTCCACAAGAGATTATCGACCGCACTCCGACAACCGATACATACTCAGCCGAGCAAACCCAGGAAGAGTTCTTTTACCAGTTTCCTTTTGCCACCATGGATTTGTTATGGTATGGTTACGAAAATAATTACGATCCGGCAGAAGTGGGTAAAATAATGGGTTATTCAACCGATGAGATTCGAAATATATTCGATAATTTTAGGAGAAAGCATGAAACTACACAATACCTTAGAATGTCTCCTATACGAGAGTAACTGATCTGAACTATAAATTCAACCAGATGAATGCAATTGACTACTTTTTTGAACATTCGAAAAGTATCGATAAAGATTTTGTTCTAGGTGCAAAAGAAAAAATAAGCTTTAAAGAACTATATTCACAAAGTTATGCCCTAGCTAATTATATTACTAAGAATACTGATAATAACGAGAAAATACTACTTATAAGTCATAATTCGGTTTTTTTCTTAATAGTCTATTTTGCAATAATTAAAGCAGGACGGGTATGCGTACCCTTAGGTGCCGATATTGAAAAAGATAATCTTGAATTTATAATTAGTGAGTGTAATGCTTCCATAGCTTTCATTCACCCAAAATTAAAGGATAGATTTGCTCTTAACAATATGACCATTTATTCCACATTAGATAATCTGATTCAGCAAAGAATAAAACACTCCTTACCATTAGAATCAGAATATGATTCGGATCGTTGTGCCGAGATAATATTTACCAGTGGTTCTACCGGAGAACCAAAAGGTGTAATGATTAGTCATAAAAACCTCATCGCAAATACTGCATCAATTATTGAATACCTCGAACTTACTTCGGATGATATTATTGAGGTAGTACTGCCATTTTACTATTGTTATGGTTTATCGTTGCTTCACACACATTTGCGGGTTGGGGGCTCAATAGTACTTAATAATACGTTTATCTTCCTTGGTTCTGTATTGAACGATCTAAAAAAATACAAGTGTACAGGTTTTGCAGGTGTCCCAAGTCATTTTCAAATCCTGTTACGTAAATCCGACAGTTTTAAAACGACTCACTTTCCACATTTAAGATATGTTACCCAGGCCGGAGGAAAATTGCACAATATCTTTATTCATGAATTCATGGAGGCGCATCCTGAAATCAAATTCTATGTAATGTATGGACAAACTGAAGCAACTGCACGTTTATCATACCTTCCTCCACGTTTATTAGAAAGCAAGCTTGGTTCACTTGGTAAAGGCATTCCATGTGTTGAATTAAAGGTTGTCGATAGTAACGGGAATAAGGTTAAACCTGGTGAGGTCGGTGAAATTATTGCTAAAGGCGACAATATCATGTTAGGTTATATAAACGATGCTGAAACAACAAGTAAAAGCATTAGAAATGGTTGGCTTTATACAGGCGATCTGGCTACATACGATGAAGAAGGTTTTATATATATAACTGCACGGCAAAAAGAGATAATTAAAGTAGGTGGAAAAAGAATTAGTCCGAAAGAAATAGAGGAAGTAATCGTATCAATCCCGGAAGTTATCGACTGCACAGTGTTTGGAGTCGAAAATGAATTACTTGGTGAAGCAGTAAAAGCCAGGGTAACAATCGATAAATCCAAATCAGTCCTTATGAATGCTGAACGGATTAAAATGTTTTGCCATAAACATCTTGCGAGCCATAAAGTTCCTCAAATTATTGAAATTCAAGAAAATATTACTATTTCTAATACGGGAAAGAAAATAAAATCGAATTTAAAATAGCAGATTATCTAATTGTCTGATTTATGAACTTCTTATTTTATTAGATACAATATTATATAAAGCCTTAAAGAAATATTTCATATCGGTTATTAGCGGATGTCTCTGAAATTCTTTTAAATAAATTCTCTCTGCAATTATATTACTCTCATCATCAGGCATATTTAATGCCACATAAGGAGGAAAACACCCAGGTTTATATTTAATCCGTTCTTTCTGTAAGTCTTGGGGTAACTGCTTAAAACGCACTATACTAAGTGGCCTGACGCCAACCAATTTCATATTACCTTTGAGTAAATTGATAAACTGCGGAAATTCATCGAGCCATAGTTTTCGTAATAATTTTGCCCAACGTGCAATCCTGAAATCATCGGCTAGTTTACCAACATCATTATACCCGTTAAGCTTAAGAATATAATCATGCAGAAATTCCGAATAAGGATGCATAGTCCTCAATTTGAAAACATCCATTAATCGGCCCCCCTTGCCTATCCTTTTCAGTTTTATTATCAAATGATATGAAGGCGAGATATCATGTTGAGGCTCGCTGGTTTTAATAACAACAAAGTACAAGATACCTTCAATATATTTGTATTCAATTATTTCAAATCCATTAAATACAAGTCGGCCAAGAATCTCTGCACGTGACATTACATGATATTTTCCTCCAGTTACTAAATAATATATTTTCTTTAGTGGGCGGATTTTTGGTAAAATCCTATTTATAAGAAAATCAAATAACCAGATTACATTTCCGAATTTCACACCAAACTTTTTACAGAGCCTACTTTTTCTTTCACCATAGGATTCAACACGACCTATATAGATTCCAGCATCGGGCAGTAATTTATTAACTGAAATAAAATGTTTGTTGATTTCACGAATATGATTTATGTATCGGAAATTTATTATTGCCCTAACATTGCTGAAATCAACATTATCAACATATGATTTTGAATGCGTCGAAAAAATAATATGTCTGAAATATTTTCTCAGATCGAGATGTTCAGAAACAAAACGAAATACAATGGAATTCGATTCATCGAGAATAGCCTGTTGTAATTCATTAATACTGTTGAAATGTTCCCTAACTTCTTCAATCCTTTTCCTTCGGCTGGCGGGATTAAAAAACCATGATACCTCATCATCTGGAATATTATGGACATAGTGGATATAACTCTTCATCCTTAACGGTTAATTGGTTTAGGTCGTTATTGAAAAAACTCTTAAATTACACTCCCAAGTTGATCAAATAACAATTGCGTTAAATCGGCACAATAAATTTCTGATCAATCCAAATTTAATCATTGTATATTCATCCAACAATATTGTATTGATGAATGAACCTAATTTGTTGACTAAAGTTTCTAAAGAATGATTTGAAAATTTTAAGTCTTAAAAAGGTTGCTTTCTCCATGGTTTTTCTCTTTCAAAACCGATGATTTTAAAACTTTCTTAATCAGTGTTTTAATGAGCTGTTATATTATTTTCTCTTATTAGACAATCGAAAATAACTCTTGTTTACCAGCGAGTAGTTGTTCTGTGATTCTTTTATATGTTCTCAGCATTCAAAAACACATAATAATACTCTCTTAATTTTAAATAAAAATGTATCAATTATTGTCCTATTAAAAAATTTTAATTAACGCGATAATAAAAGTATAAAGTACTTTTTTTATTCGAAAGAATTGTCTACTTTGCATCGATAAAAAATTCACCATTAACATTAACCTTTAATAAACACATTATGGTAACCTTAGACTGGATTGTACTGGGCGTTTTCTTTCTTGGCCTTATTGGTATTGTAATCTGGGTACTCTACCAAAAAGAAGAGGATACAACCGATTATTTTCTGGCAGGTAAAAAAGCCGGATGGCTCTCAATTGGTTCATCAATTTTTGCATCAAATATTGGTTCGGAACACCTTGTTGGCTTAGCAGGTGCAGGTTTTCTTAGCGGTATGGCAATGGCCCACTGGGAAATGCATGCCTGGCTGATTTTAGTGCTGGGTTGGGTATTTGTGCCATTTTACGATAGGATAAAAATATATACGATGCCGGAATTTCTTGAACATCGCTTTTCATCAGGTTCGCGGTATGTATTATCAATTATTTCGCTTGTGAGTTATGTTCTTACTAAAGTTGCTGTAACAGTATATGCTGGCGGTGTTGTGTTCGATACAGTTTTTAATATTGAATCGGTTACTATTTTCGGTAATGAAATAGACTTCTTTTGGGTAAGTGCAGTTGGTTTAGTAGTTATTACTGGTTTATATACCATTTTTGGAGGAATGAAAGCCGTAATGTATACGTCAGTATTACAAACGCCAGTTCTACTTTTCGGTTCGATTGTTATTTTAATAGTTGGTTTGATACAAGTTGGGGGTTGGGGCGAAGTTCAGAGCATAGTAGGCTCAAATATGAAACTGGTTAGATCAGCATCAGATCCTGATTTTCCATGGACAGGTGTCTTATTGGGATCAGCCATTATAGGATTCTGGTATTGGTGTACCGACCAGTACATTGTTCAACGTGTTTTGTCAGGGAGAAATATGGGTGTTGCCAGAAAAGGTGCTATTCTTGCCGGATACTTCAAATTGCTACCAGTTTTTATATTCTTGGTTCCGGGTATGATAGCCTTTGCATTAAGTCAGAAAGGTCTCCTAGTTGTTGCCAGCAGCGATTCTTCTTTTGCTGCTATGGTTGCCAAATTGCTTCCTGCAGGAATAACTGGAATTGTTGTCGCAGGACTTCTTGCCGCACTTATGAGTTCTCTTGCTTCACTTTTCAACTCATCAGCAATGCTTTTTGTTGAGGACTTTTATAAAAAGATGCGTCCGAACAATTCAAAAAAGCATTATGTAATTGTAGGCCGTGTTGCCACAGCAACGGTGGTTATTTTAGGAGTTGTTTGGATACCCGTCATGCTGGGTTTGGGTAAGGTATTATACGAATACTTACAGGCTGTACAGGGTTTACTAGCCCCGGCTATCGCATCGGTATTCATTCTAGGAGTTTTCTGGAGGCGAACTACAGCAAAAGGTGCATTCTGGGGAATGATTTCTGGTTTTACACTTGGCATGTTCCGTCTTATTCTCAATGTTGTTTATGGTGTTGTTGGCAAAATTGGCAGTATGTCGAAAGCAGTAATATATATAAACTCGGATGATGCTAGAGTTGATTTTATGAAAGACCTCTCAATGGTAAGCAATAAAATTGCCAGAGGATTTCCGTCCGATATGGCAGCTACTCTTAACGAGAAAATAACAGCTGCAGGTAATTCTATAGCCTCATTAACTGCTGAAGGAAAAGCCTACGCATCCGATTTACTCTCACAGGTTAAAACCACAATACACCAATATTACCTTGCTAATGACGGCATTATATATAAGATAGCTGATATTAACTGGTTGCACTATACGATAATGCTATTTTTCTTTTGTATTGTTGTCATGACAGTCATTAGCTTGCTGTCGAAAGCTCCGGGTACAAAACAATTGAAGTATACCTATGGAGCCGCAACCAAGGAGGATAGGGCTACCGTACGAGCCAGTTGGAACAAATGGGATGTATTGAATACTGCAGTCATTATTGCGGTAATAGTAGTATTCTATATAATTTTCTGGTAAAGTTTTAATTAAAATGATATGAATACAAGCAATTATGAAGTATGGTTTGTCACGGGGAGCCAGCATTTATATGGCGAAGAAGTTTTAAAACAGGTTGAGACAAACTCGAAAGAGGTAGCAGCAGGATTGGACAAGAACGTAACATCACCTGTAAGGATTATATTCCGGTCAGTCCTCACAACACCCGATGCTATTACCCAAACCTGCCTCGAAGCCAATGTTTCTGAGAAATGTATCGGACTCATCGCCTGGATGCATACCTTTTCTCCAGCCAAGATGTGGATAAGCGGATTAGATCTTCTGAACAAACCTTATGTTCATTTACACACTCAATTTAACCGCGATATTCCATGGAAAGAAATCGATATGAATTTTATGAATCTAAATCAATCGGCTCATGGAGGTAGAGAATTCGGATTTATTAATGCCCGAATGGGAATTAACAGAAAGGTTGTTGTAGGTCATTGGAAAGATAAGAAAGTAATCGAGGAACTCGATATCTGGCTCCGTGCTACGATCGGAAAACATGAATTAGGCACACTTAAGGTTGCCCGATTTGGCGATAATATGCGAAATGTAGCAGTTACAGAAGGTAATAAAGTATCGGCAGAAATACATTTTGGTTTTTCAGTTCATGGTTATGGTGTTGGCGACCTGGTACGTTACGTCAATGAAGTTTCTGAAAAATCTGCCAAGGAACTAGCTGAAGAGTATAAGTCAGAGTACGTTATTGGTAGTGCCATTCTTAAAGATGCAGTATCAATGAAAGCCATTGAATATCAGGCACGCACAGAGTTAGGTATGAAAGCATTCCTCGAAGAGGGTGGTTTCAGTGCATTTACGACCAATTTTGAAGATTTACACGGACTTATTCAATTACCGGGTTTGGCAGTACAGCGGCTTATGCATCAGGGATACGGTTTTGGTGCCGAAGGAGACTGGAAAACTGCTGCTCTGGTACGTGCTATTAAAGCTATGTCTGCAGAAATAAAGGGAGGCACTTCTTTTATGGAGGACTATACCTATCACCTCGACCCAGCTGGCACAAGAGTGCTTGGGGCACATATGCTGGAAGTTTGTTCTTCTATTGCGGCAGGTAAACCCTCGCTCGAAGTCCATGCACTATCTATTGGCGGCAAAGCCGATCCTGCCCGATTAGTTTTTAAAGCAACAAAAGGTAATGCACTTAACGTTTCGCTTATGGATCTGGGAAACCGCTTTCGTCTTCTGGTGAACAAAGTCGAAGTTGTCGATACACCGGACCTTCCCAAACTTCCGGTTGCAAGAGTATTATGGGATCCCAAACCCAACCTGAAGACAGCGGCGGCAGCATGGATCCTTGCCGGAGGAGCTCACCATACGGCTTTTACCCAGGCAATTAATCTTGAACATATATTAGATCTGGCAGAAATGACAGATATTGAATGTCTTATTATTGATGAAAACACTCATCTTAACGATTTTAAAAAAGAAATCCGTTGGAATGAGGTCTACTATTACATAGCTAAAGGAATACGATAAGTAATTGGTTGTGTTGCACGATCTTAAAGAAACTGTATTAAGAGCAAATCTCGATCTGGTCAAATATGGCCTGGTTATTTTTACCTGGGGGAATGTTAGTGGAATCGACAGGGAGAAAGGACTGATTGTCATTAAACCCAGTGGAGTTTCATACGACAAGATGAAAGCCGATGATATGGTAGTTATTGATTTACATGGAAAACTGGTTGACGGCAAGTTAAACCCTTCTTCCGATACACCTACACATGTAATATTGTATCAAAAGTTTCCAAAAATAGGCGGAGTTGTACATACTCACAGTGAATGGGCCACAAGTTGGGCTCAAGCTGGGAGAGCTATACCTGCTTATGGTACAACGCATGCAGATTATTTTTACGGTAAAATACCGTGTACGCGAAAGTTGACAAAAACAGAAATTGAAAGTGCATATGAAGAAAATACAGGAAAAGTAATAGTTGAGCACTTTAAATCATCTGATTACATATCGATACCGGGGATACTAGTAAACGGACATGCACCATTCACTTGGGGCAACGATCCGACTGAAGCCGTGCATAATGCGGTTGTATTGGAAGAAGTAGCTAAAATGGCTTTCCGAACCGAATTATTGGGTCATAATATACCGGTCGAAAAATTCCTGCTCGATAAACATTACTTGCGTAAACA
>CAYMQP010000162.1:0-8658 GCA_964392505.1 uncultured Bacteroidales bacterium | reverse complement strand
CTTTTAAGCTGGGAGGTATAGGATTTTTATCATTCCACGATTCAGGAATCAGCATGCTTAATGCATGAGGTAAAGATTTTCCGGTAAGCACAAGAAATTCCAACGCATTATCGAATGATGCGGAATCGGATTTATCAGGCTCAATAATCGGAAATAATTTTTCTAGATCTTCACCAAAAAGATCCGATTTCATTATCGATTCACGTGCGGTCATCCATAAACGGTTTCCTTTTATTGTATTAATTTCCCCATTATGGGCAAGAAAACGAAAAGGTTGCGCCAAATCCCAGGTTGGAAACGTATTGGTTGAAAAACGCGAATGCACTAGGGCTATAGCACTTACCATATTCGGTTCACGCAAATCAATAAAGTAACGTTCAACCTGGTCAGGTGTTAACATTCCCTTATAGATGAATACCTTCGATGACAGGCTGGGTATATAAAATGCTTCTTTATCTTTTATGTTTGATTCTCGAATAGATTTTTCGGCCAGTTTTCTTGCAATATAAAGTTTCCGCTCAAGCATTTCCTGTTCCGGATAATTGCCTGTAACGAACATCTGTCTGATAAATGGCTCGGTAGATCGAGATATATCGCCTAGTACAGAACTGTCAACTTTTACATCAATGAAATCAATAACATCCAGCCCTTCGCTTATAAGGGTATCTGTAAGCATGTTTTCACATTGCTTCCTGTGTTTGTCTTCTTTTGGAAGAAAAACGAGGCCGGTACCATATTTTCCTTCTGCCGGCACCCTGATTCCCTTTTTTATTATAAAGTCGTGCGGAAGCTGAATTAAAATACCTGCACCGTCGCCGGAAAGATTATCAGCGCTTTCAGCCCCCCTGTGCGACATATTCACCAGTACTTCAAGACCTCTTTTTATTATATCGTGCGATCTAATTCCTTTGATCTGGGTTACAAATCCAATTCCACAACTATCATGCTCATTTTGGGGATCATATAATCCCAGTGTTTTCGGGAATCCCTTAACCATATTATAACATTTACTTGTTTAACCCATATTTTATAAAAAAAGCCATTCTGACAAGCGAGAATGGCTTACACAAATGCATAAAAAATCCATTCTCAGGCAGAGCCTGTTTTATTATCAGTAGAAATAATATTCTTCTTAATGAATCTCTTCATTAATGGATGTCTTAACCGTGGTAAAGTTAGCATATTTCTTTGATACAGAAAAAAATTAATAGATATATTTATAAATATGAATGAATTTTGCATGAATATACGCTAATCATCTCACTCTTTCCTCCAGATGCTGATAATCGACCTGACCGAAAACATTCTTATAAGCAGGTCTAATGATTCGTTTGGAACTGAATGTAATCTCCTCCAATCTATGAGCACACCAACCGGCAATTCGTGAAACGGCAAAAATCGGAGTATAGAGTTCCATTGGAATATCTATGCATCGATATACAAAACCCGAATAGAAATCCACATTTGGGCTTATAGTTTTAATAGTACTGTTTCCCTTGAATTTTGTAAATACTTCGGGTGCAAGTTCTTCGATAGTATTATAAAGCATGAACTCATCCATTTTGCCCTTTTCATCAGCAAGTTCTTGTGCTTTTTGTTTCAGTAATACTGCTCTGGGATCGGATAAGGTATATATAGCATGCCCGATACCGTAAATTTTACCTGATCCATCACCAGCATGTCCATGAAGAATCTTTATGAGGTATTCTGATATTTCCTTTTTATCGGTCCAATCTTTCACATTTTTCTTAATGTCCTTCATCATTTCGATGACCTGAAGGTTAGCTCCACCATGGAGGTATCCTTTTAGTGATCCAAGTGCTGCTGCAATGGTTGAGTATGTGTCAGTACCCGCTGAACTTACTACACGTGTAGCAAATGTCGAATTATTACCGCCGCCATGCTCAGCGTGTAAAACCAAGTTAAGATCGAGAATATCAGCTTCTAAACGTGTATAATTGTCACCTTTTAACATATATAGGAAGTTTTCCGCGGTACTTAAACCAGGTTCCGGGTGACGAATAATCAGTGATTTTCGTTGATATGAATGCCTAAATCCAAAATAAGAATAGGCTGTGATTACCGGAAATTTAGCGATAAGATTGATTGACTGGCGTAAAACGTTCTTATGTGACTGATCTTCCGCATAATCGTCTACGGTATAAAGCACCAATACAGAGCGAGCCAGCATATTCATAATGTTACGTCCTCGCAATGACAATATCATATTCTTTGTGAAGTATTGAGGTAAATCGCGCATTCCGGCTAAATATGAGGTAAAACGCATTAATTCATCCTTTGTTGGGAGTTTTCCTGAAAGCAATAAAAATACCGTTTCATCATATCCGTGCCTGCCACCCTGCTGGAATCCTTTAACCAGATCAGCTACTTCAATACCCCGGTAATATAAACGTCCATATGCCGGTATTACCTGATCACCTTTCTTCTCATACCCAACCACATCACCTATATTAGTTAATCCCACGAGTACTCCTGATCCATTCGCATTCCGCAGTCCGCGTTTAACATCAAAGCGAGTGAACAAATCCTTATCAATCTGCGATGCATCGATGGAAAGATGATCCAAATGATCAAGAAAATCCGTGTTTGTTTTGATGTTCATATTAGCACCAGATAAATTCGTATCGTTACTCATTTTATATAAATTTTAGGTGTGGTTTGGTTTTAATTCAGATCATTTTCGATTCTCAAAAGTTAAACATATTATTTTATTCTCTTATTTGTCCGTTACCGAAAATAATATACTTGGCCGATGTCAATTCCTTTAATCCCATAGGACCACGAACATGTAATTTCTGGTTACTGATTCCCATTTCAGCACCAAGTCCAAATTCATTTCCATCGGTAAACCGTGTTGAAGCATTTACGAAACAGGCAGCAGAATCGACTTCGTTCAAAAACTGCATACTTCGGGAATAATTTTCTGTTATAATGGCATCGCTGTGATGCGATCCATAAATATTAATATGATCAATAGCTTCATCGAGTGTATCGACCGTTTTAATTGACAGAATCAGATCGAGGTATTCGGTGCTCCAATCTTCCTGCGTAGCATCTTTGATATCGGGTAGATATTTCTTAGTTTTTTTGCATCCTCTGAGTTCCACACCTGCCTTATCATACTCATTCTTTATTCTGCGTAAAAATTCTAGGGCAATTTTTTCATGCACCAATAAAGTTTCCATGGCATTGCAAACTCCAGGGCGCTGCACTTTAGCATTATAAGCTATCGAAATGGCCATATCTATGTCGGCATACTCATCGATAAAGGTATGGCAAATACCCAGGTCGTGTCGTATAACAGGAATGAGCGAATGTTCTTCGACAAACCGGATCAGGTTCAACCCTCCCCGCGGGACAATAACATCGATATGTTCACGCATGCGAAGAAGTTCCTTAACCGATTCCCGGTCGGTACTTTCGATTACTTCGACAGCTGCTTCAGGAAGACCAGCCTTTTTTAATCCGTCCTTAATAACTTTAGCCAGTGCAATATTGGAATTAATAGCATCGGAACCTCCCCGTAATATAACACCATTCGCCGATTTTATTGTAAGTGCAGCTACTTCGATACATACATTTGGCCGCGATTCAAAAATGATTCCGACTACACCCAGCGGCATACGCATTCGTCCAACCCGTAACCCATTGGGCAATGTATTCATACCAATAATTTCTCCTACCGGATCTTTAAGAGCTACTACATCGTGCAATACTTTAATCATTCCATCGATTCGTTTATCGGTAAGCTCAAGTCGGTCGAGAAAAGCCTTTGAAAGTCCTTTATCCCTACCTGCCTGTAAATCGATTGCATTCGTTTTTTTTATTTTTTCACGATTCTTTTCAATTTCTTCGGCAATTAAATTCAGCGCAGCATTTTTTTTATCGGTATTGAATTTTACCAATTCTCGTGAAGCCGCTTTTACACTATTTCCTTTCTGCAGTATGATTTTATCCATGAATACTTTCAGTTTTTATGTAATATGGGTTTTTTATTAGCAACGAAGTGTGTGCCAATTTCTTTCCCGTCAAGGACATCGAATATTAATGTCGGATCGTTACCGTTGGTAATAATAGTATCAATACGGGCATCGATACAGATTTTAGCTGCCGATAATTTAGTAACCATACCACCCGTACCAAATGAAGCATCAGTTCCCGAAGCCAATTTTTCTATCTCGGGAGTAATAGTTTCAACTGAACGGATAATCTCGGCTTTATTTTCCTTCTTCGGATCGGCCGAATATAATCCATCAATATCGCTGAGGAGTATTAGAAGATCTGCATCGATGAGTTTTGCCACGTCGGCCGAAAGTGTGTCGTTATCGCCAAATTCTATTTCGTATGTCGATATTGTATCATTCTCGTTTATTATCGGAATAATTTCCATAGCAATTAATCTCAAAACGGTGTTTTTTGCATTTTGATGCCTATCGGGTACAGTAACGATATCCTTAGTTAGTAACACCTGAGCGACAGTTTGGTTATACTCTTCAAAAAATTTCTGATAAATTTTCATTAACTCTGCCTGACCTATAGCTGCCAGTGCTTGTTTTTTAGCCAGCTCTAGAGGTCTGTTTATAAGTCCTAGCCTTCCTGCTCCAACGCCTATAGCACCTGAACTAACAAGCACAACTTCCAGGTTTCGATTACGAAGAGAGCTTAAAACATATGCCAAGTTGGCAATTCGCTGAAAGTTTAATCTCCCGTTTGCATACGATAATGATGATGTACCGATTTTAACTACAATTCGTTTTTTATATCTTAAACTCTCCCTCATTAATAGTATATATACTTTAATTCAAAATAATATCGTTTATGGATTCGGGAAATAATAATTCTCCAGTATCAGCCTTGATTATTTCATTACAGGTTTTCTCAAGTTCTTCGAAAAGTTGTTTTTCATCGGAAACAAGTTTGGCATACTGTTGAGTGCGAGGCTGAATAATGAATTTACTGTTCATATCCATTTTGATTAGAATTATATCGGCCTGTGTAATTTTCGCCACCTGCAGCGCAAGTGGATAGTTATCGTCCAACTCGATATCGGTTAACGATACAACATCATTCTCATTTACTATAGGTATGATATTCATCTCAAGCAAAGTATCGAAGGTGTTCTGGGTATTTTTTACTCTTGTTGGATTCTCCATAATATTACCCGTTAGTAACACCTGAGCTACTATCTGGTTATATTGATCAAAATAATGCTGATAGAATCGAATGAGCTCAGCCTGTCCAATGGCAGCAATAGCCTGCATTTCTTCATAGGTTTGTGGTTGCGTTTTTAATCCCATTTTATCGGCCCCCAGGGCAATAGCTCCAGAACTTATTACAATAACCTGTTTCCCGCTATTATTCAAATTAGAAAGTACCATAGCCAATCGATCCATTTTCTGTGGAATAAACTTCCCTTTAGTATCGGAAAGTGTTGATATTTCAATACGCACTACAATCCTGCTCATACGCACTATATTTCTATTTTAAAAGTTCCTTTTCGGTTTGTTCGTATTTTTCCCGTTTAAATCTGGCCAATATTTCTATAAATTTATTCTTTATTTCTTTGTCACTTAAATTTCCGATACTTCCTTTATGCGTGTGTTTTATGGTTTTTTCAGGTTTAAAATCTCCTTTTTTGATTCTCTCAGCAACCTTTTGATAAGCTTCGCGAAATGGCACCCCATTTAATACTTCGCGATTTACTTCCTCCACACTAAAAATATATTTGTATTTTTCGTCTTCGAGAATATTCTTCCTGACTTCTATTTTGCCTACTACGTAATTCGCTATTTCAATACAATCGAGAATTGTATGAAACGATTCCAGGTATGTTTCTTTAATAATCTGAAAATCCCTGAAATATCCCGAAGGCAAATTATTTCCAATTAAATTTATTTCATTCGCTAATGCTTGAATCTTATTACATTTGGCTCGGAGCAACTCGAATACATCCGGATTCTTTTTATGTGGCATAATACTCGAACCTGTTGTTAATTCTTCAGGCAGATTAATAAAACCAAAATCCTGACTCATGTACAAACAACAATCACAGGCCATTTTTGATAAGGTCGAAGCTACTGATCCCAACGCAAAAGCAACTATTTTCTCAACTTTACCACGACCCATCTGGGCATACATCGCATTATAATTCATATTGTCGAATCCCAGTAAATCAGTTGTCATTTGTCGATCGATTGGAAAGGAAGAACCATATCCGGCCGCAGACCCCAAAGGATTTTGGTTTGTGATACGGAGGGCTGTTTGTAAGATCTGCAAATCATCGGTCAGACTTTCGGCATATGCTCCGAACCATAATCCGAATGAAGATGGCATGGCGACCTGTAAATGGGTATATCCCGGCATTAGGATTTCTTTATACTTTTCACTTAATGTTATCAGGGTATTAAAGAGTTTCGTAACAGCATCCACAATAAGTAATATATGATGCCGTGTGTATAACTTAATATCAACTAATACCTGGTCGTTCCTCGAACGTGCACTATGTATTTTTTTGCCGACATCGCCAAGTTTCTGTGTCAGCATGTATTCTATCTGTGAATGAACATCCTCAATACCTTCATCAATACTGAAACTTCCTGCGTCGATCTTCCGGTAGATTGTTTTTAACTCAGTTTTGAGTAATTTATATTCTTTCGAATCGAGTAATCCAATTTTACTAAGCATGGCAATATGAGCTAGTGATCCCTGTACATCGAATCGCGCCAATAAAAGATCGAGTTCACGATCGCGACCAATCGTAAATTCCTCGATACGTTTATTGATTTCCGTTCCCTTTTGCCAAAGTTTCATTCTATATTATTTAATAATCTGTTTTCCTTGTTTCTTCAAGATGGCATTATGTGCCATCAGTCTTATGGCATTGATTTTAATAAAGCCTTCACTATCTTTTTGATCGAAACCACCTTCAATATCCATGCTGGATAAATCCTGATTATAAAGCGAGCTTGGTGATTCACGACCATCGACAATAACATTTCCTTTGTAAAGTGTCAGGTATACGATACCGTTAATCAATTCCTGACTTTTATCGATAGAAGCCATAAGAAAATCCATCTCGGGACTATACCAGAATCCATTATAGACCAGTTCGCTGAACACTGGAGAAAGCATGTTTCGAAGCCGCATAACCTCACGGTCCATCGCAATTCCTTCAATATCCATGTGGGCTTTAATCAGTATTTCGCCAGCCGGGGTTTCATAAACACCTCTCGACTTTATTCCTACAAAGCGATTTTCGACCATATCGAGTAATCCGATACCGTTTTCACCACCTACTTTATTCAAATACATGAACAATTCCAACTGATCTTCTTTCTTGGTTCCGTCGGTTGTATTTACAACTTTAATCGGAGTTCCGTCCTTAAAATGTATTTCTAGTTGAATATCTTTGTTGGGTGCGTCCTGAGGAGTAACCATCTTAACCAGGATATCCTTGTTGGCTTTGAATTTCGGATCTTCAAGTATTCCCGCTTCGTGGCTGATATGCATCAGGTTATCATCTTCGCTGAAAGGTTTTTTCAAAGAAGCTTTTACAGGGATATTATGTTTTTCTGCATACTTAAGCATATCGGTACGACCCTGGAACTGGTCAAGGAACTCCTGTATCTTCCAAGGTGATAGAACTTGAATTTTTGGATCGAGTGCAAAGTAAGTTAATTCAAATCGCACCTGATCATTTCCTTTCCCTGTTGCACCGTGCGACACATATTTCGCTCCTTCATTATGTGCAATTTCGATTTGTTTTTTAGCAATCAGAGGTCGGGCGAGTGCTGTTCCCAGTAAATAGCGCCCTTCATACATAGCATTTGCTTTAATTGCAGGAAAAATAAAATCTGTGACAAATTCCTTCTTTAAATCCTCAATGTATACTTTCGAGGCTCCTATTTTCAGCGCTTTTGCTTTAACTTCCTCGAAATCATCTAGTTGGCCCACATCCGCCACATAGGCAATAACTTCAAAGTTTTTGTCAATCAGCCATTTCAGAATAACCGAAGTGTCAAGTCCTCCACTATAAGCCAATACTACTTTACCATTCTTCATATTTTAATTTTTTGGATTTTTATAGTTAAAAAGTTGACCGTTGAGCAACATAGCTTAGTTTATCTATGAAAAGAGTTATGCAACTTTTAAACGGTCAACTATGAATACTTTACTCAAGCTTTTCTTTCAGCTCGGGGATTATAAGTACGAGGGCATTTAAAACATCCTTTTCAGAAACATTGTCATGGGGAATAATTAGAATTGTATCGTCGCCGGCAATTGTACCAACGATTTCAAACGGATTTGATTTATCGATCATTGAAGCAATGCTGGGCGCATAACCTGGCATGGTTTTAACCACCCCCAGATTATTAGCAAATTTAATGGATATAAATCCCTGGGCCGCATAATTTTCTGCTGTTTCGTTTATCACAACATGATGCTCTGGGAGTTCATATACGTATCCTTTCTCCGGATCTGATATTTTGTTGACTTTAAGGAATTTCAAATCTCTGGAAAGTGTGGCTTGTGTGTAGGTTAATCCACGTTCTTCCAATAATCCTAATAATTCTTCCTGACTGGATATTTTCATGGAAGAAATAAGTTCTTTAATAATTAGTAAACGTTCTGTTCTGT
>CAYMQP010000161.1:0-8692 GCA_964392505.1 uncultured Bacteroidales bacterium | reverse complement strand
ATGCTGAACATCCGGATTTGGCAACTTATTATAATAATATTGCACTCACATTTAATGAGCTTGAAGATTTCAAAAATGCTTTTAAATACAATAATAAAGCTATTGATATTCGTGAAAAGATAGATAACAAGAATCCTGATCTATCAATTTCTTATAATAATATTGCTCTAGCTTACATGGATTTGAAGGATTATCAAAATGCTCTGATGTATCAACGAAGGGCTATTGATACAATCCTGTCAAACGAAATCCTTGAGCCCAGGCATCCTGATATGGCTACTTATTATAATAATATTGCAGTAACCTATCGTTATTTAAAGAATTATGAAGTTGCTCTAAAATATTTCTTAAAAAGTATTAGTATTAGAGAGGAAATACTTGAACCACATCATCCTAATTTAGCACATTCTTACAATAACGTAGCATTACTTTTTGGCAGCTTAAAAGACTATAAAAATGCAATTGAATATCATCAGAAAGCTATCAAAATTGCTGAAGAAATCTTTGATTCCACTGATCTTAATTTAGGGTCTTATTACTCAGGTATGGCACTTACATTCTGTGATTCAGGAAATTTCAGTCAAGCACTCGTATACTATCTGAAAAGTAATCGTATTAAAGAAAAAGCTCTAGATTCAAAAAATCCGTTGCTGGCAAATTCATATAATAATATTGCCTCAACTTACGCAGAATTAAAAGATTATGATCTGGCTCTTGAGTATTTTGAAAAAGCTGAAAACATTGCAAAAAATCTCGACTCTGAAGATTTCGATTTTATTTCGTTTTACGTCAATATTGCTTTTATGTATCAGAGAAAAAAGGATTATCAAAAAGCTCTTAAATATTATAGTAAAGCGAATGATGTGGCAAAGCATACTCTGCATTCCAAGCATCCCTTAATAGCAGATACATATACTCGAATAGGAATCGTTTACGAAAAAACCGGAGATTATGAAGAATCGATAAAACAATATAATAAGGCATATAAAGCTTACCCGCAGATAACGCAAACTTATTATTATAACTATATAGGATTAGCTTACGCAAAAAACAGGCAATTTGATAGAGCAGAAAATGCCTTTCGGGAATATGAAAGACGTAATCCATACAATGGCGAATCCTTCAGAAATTGGGCTATGTTTTACGCCCTTCAAAATAATAAGGACAAAGCTCTGTCAAATCTTCAAAAAGCCATTGAATTAGGTTATAATGATTTGGAATGGATAGAAACAGATGAAAGTCTGAATAACATCCGCGAAGAGAAGATATATAAAGACATTGTTAAAAAAATAGATAAAAAGGAAAAATAAACACCAGGTAATGCATGGTGTAAAGTGCATTTGGTACTTGTTACAAGCATAAAGACATCAAATAAAAATATTACGCTTGTAAAAGTGTAATGTACAGATGTTTTCCTTTACAACTTCGCTTATTAGCTTTCGGATGCCCAATATTAAAACCGAAAGAACGCCGGCCTACGTTCTTCTTCACCTACCGTTTCAAGCCACGTAAAGATTTCGCTATACTCCGGATGATCGCTATTAAGATATACACTAACCGGTTTTTCATTGCGTAATACATCGATAAAAGGGCCCAACTCACTAACGGGAAGGAAAAGCCCTCCGGCATAGTTTTCGGGTTGATGGAATGCAACCGGTACCTCGCTATCTTCCGTTACGAAATAAGCCCTGCAAAGATAATCTCCGTCTCCCCAGGTGCCTGCTTCATTTTCATACAGTTCAACTATGCAAACAATCTTGGCTTCGACACCGAACCAGTTCATAGTAACTTGCCTGTAAAAATGTACCTGGTACTTTTTTACTTGATAACTTTTTACGACAGACATAGTTTATTGCCTCCTTTCTTTTATTTTCTATTATTGATACAAATGTTCACACAACGGCTAACACACCGGTTCAGCAATAGTGCCGAGTACCGTTTGTGGCAACCATTTGTTTGATGGCTTCAGCCCCGTGCCCTCTCGTAATCCAGCCGGCGCTCGTCCACCAGCTGATCAAGCTGGGGTGTTAACTCGTAGATCAGCACACGTCGCTCCATCTGGATTAATGCGCTAAGCGCCTTTGCTCCCGCTTTCGCGAGGCTTCCGGCGATCTGCCCAAAAGATTCACTAACAAGATCCGCCGTTGTAGTCAAAGTCCCCACCGCAACCTTGCGCAAATCAACCGCTTCTTTGAAGCGCTCTATGACTCGGCGTGCTGCTTTATTGATACCAGATACAGCACCGGAGAGTCCAGTGCGACTAGACTCAGCTGCGTGATGCTGTTGGCCGAGAAGGCCATACTCTGGACTTTCGAATATCCCCCGAAGTTCACGGGCATGCTTGCGCAGCATAGAGGGAACGGGCATCGGCCCATCTATCTCCACGTGCTTGATCCTATTAAGCAAGATGCTTAAGGGTCCCAATAGCTCTGCTGGCACTAATCCTTTTAGCTCATCACGTGACGGGGCTGGAAGCAGTGTGACGATGCTGACCTTTCGCTGCGATGCTACCAGGAGTTCCTCAAGAAATGCGACGAGAGTGTTGACTGGTGCGTACTCTTGTTCGAACTGCCAACCTAAGGGCAGGTATTGGTCGAATGTATTCGTTACAACCTTAGATATCACCCACTCTTTTTCGTTGTAAGGTCGCCAGCCCATGCGCGAGAATGCAGACACGGAATCCTTGAAAACCCGATCAAAGCCGGAAACCTGGAACCGGCGCGCACCGCACAGTAGGAGCAGACGGAGACAATGTAGCGGCGTATTGATCCGAGGTAGTCGTGACAAGTACTCATCGGAGTTAAGGATTCCATCAAGACCCTCAATTACACCATTTGCATATGAGCTCAGTAAAACAGTACGTTCAGCCATATCTTATACTTAATGTAAAGCCATTCAACTACTAAACAGACAGCAATATTGCAGAATCTAACCCGTTAGGCTTTTGCTAAATTTATTAATATTCAATTAATTATTAAAGTATTGCCTGAAAAAATACGGTAATAACAAATATCTTATTGTTTTATACAAAATATAGAAAAATGATATACAAAACCGAGGTTATTGGAATTTGGTCATTCCCTGAAAATAAGCCAAGCCTAAAACTACATAATACAGTATGCTTAAATCCTCATTTTAACGAACTGGAATTACATAAAATCAGGACTAAAGGAAACATTCCTGCGAAAGCAGGAATCCAGTTATTAGTAAAAGTAATTTTGATATTAAGTCACAGAACAGGCCAGATTACCGCGCTTCGCTCGTAATGACGATAGAAATATGCCATCACGTCATTGTGAGCAAAATGTAATGGAGCGAAGCAATCTAGCCTATTCTATTAACGATAGGTTGTATTTACGTTTTAATAATTGGCTAGATTGCCGCGTCGCCACCTTCGGTAGCTCCTCGCAATGACGGTAAGAATTGGCTATACGTCATTACGATCCTGCTTCAGGCAAGCCAATCTTTCCCGCCTACGCAGAAGGGAATCTATACCGACCGGGGCACAATGAAAAGAATAAACATTAATTTGACATGCGCCATACAAATTTGTAATTTTAGTAGCTAAAGCGTATTTATCACCAATGAAGAATAAAATATATTATCTAATCCAACAACTATGACAAATCAAGAAGACAAATCTGAATTTGAGAAACTAAAATTTGCCAGAGAGCAGCTTGAACAAGAACGTGCTCACAGACGAGAAAAACTTTGGAAGATTTTTTCGTGGGCAGGTACAATTTTAGTTGCAATAACAGGTGGAACTGTTGCTCTGAAAACTGACCCACCTGATAAATTTAACTCCTCGTGGCTGTTATGGGCCACAGTCATCGCTGCAGTTTTAATACTGGCAGCATATTCAGTTCTCTGGATAAAACAAAACCTAAATATTTTAAGAAAAGTAGACAAAGCAATAGATAATTGCGATTATCAATTAGGAATTGAAAATGTATTACCAAAAAAAGAACCACTATTTGGATACATTTGGGCACTGATTATGCTTGCAGCGGCTGCAATTGTAGCAAGTTTAATTCATATACAAAATAATTCAATTGCCGGATAACTTAATTATAAATCCGGATTATAGATTGGTTTACCTCTTACTTATTCCTGAAATAGTAGATTTTTATAGTGAAGAAATAGAATTACTAATTGTATTTACCTATATTAAAACTAATTAATACCCTGATAATCATGATTGAAGAATTTATTAAAGCAGAAAAGGGACTTCTTCTTCTTTCGCAAAAATTATTAGATGATTTAAGGAAAGAGCTTGAATCAATTCCCCAAATCCCAGAAAAGAGTCCCACTGATCGTAAGAAAATGCAAACGTGCTTTGAGAATTATGATCAGAAAGTCAATCAACTGTTTAATATTTTGTCAACAACATTAAAAAGTATTAAGGAGATGAGCAACGGCGTTACCCGAAATATGCTTTAGTATTAAAACCTGGCTAGCTAGCTGGCAGTAAGTATCGGTTCTGCTATATTAAAAGTTATAGATCTGACCTGCCCGGGTGTTTAAGCATACGTTTTAAGCAGTCAGGAGACTAATCTTTAATGGGCATTTCCTATTATCCTTTGGTATTTTAAAACATCCCTTAAGTGCGGGTATTAAATTATTTGTATAATTTGCGAATTGTATATGATAAATATCCCGATAGTCCAACTATGAAAAACGAGGATCAAATACTTTTCGAGAAATGGCAGCAAGGCGATGACACGGCCATTGATATATTGTTCAGAAAGTATTACCAGCCTCTTTGTTATGCAGCGGGAGTGAAAACAGGCGATGTGCATGCTGCCGAAGATATAGTCCAGGAATTATTTATTGATATATTCAAAGCCCGTAAAAAAATCACCATTAAAAGCAACATCGATAAATACTTATATGGAGCCCTGTTTTACAAATGCTATCATTTCATGAAGAAAAAAGCCGATACGGCATCGCTGGATGAAATTACTATTGAGCCTGTCGATTTTTCTACAATCCCATCTGAAAAACTTGAAGAAATTGAACTTGAAGCCAGTATTTACGAAGCAATTTCAAAACTGCCTGAAAAATGCCGGGAAGTATTCATCCTGAGCCGTTTTGAACATAAAAAGAACAGGGAAATCGCTGACATACTAGATATTTCAGTAAAAACTGTAGAAACTCATATGGGCAACGCATTAAAAAAATTATCCTCCATTTTGTCAACGTATTTAAAACTTATCATTGTGTGTGTAATACATTTTTTTTAAAATTTCAATGACTGGTTCAGGGTAAATGAAAAAATGATACACTCTATAAGTAGAAACCCATGAAAAAGGAATTCGAACATATAAACTGGAATATATTGTCACGTTGCTTATCCGGCGAGGCTACAAGTAAAGAAAGAGAAGAACTGGAGTGTTGGCTTTCGGCAAGCGATAAGCATCAAAAAATATACGATGCATTGGTGAATTTGGAAATTAAAAGGGAAATCTTTAATGAAGTGAATCGTTTGAATGTTGAACAAACATTACAGCATATTAAAACAAAGTCAGAGAAGATCAGAATCTTTAACCTAAGACCTTTAATGAGAATTGCAGCTGTGTTGGTTTTGGCAGTGGGTCTTACATTTATTACAAGGCATGTTGTTACTTCTTCTATGTATATGGTTGTTAACACAGGAAACAATGAACGTTTGGAAACTTTACTTGATGATGGCACCTTAATAACAATGAATGAAAATACCTATATAAAATATCCAAAAAAAATTGCCGGTAAAGCAAGAAAAGTCTATTTGGAAGGAGAAGCCTTTTTCAATGTTGCACGGGATAGCTTGCATCCGTTTATTATAAATACGGATAAGGTGTATGTGAAAGTGCTGGGAACTGAATTTAATGTTGAAAGTTATGACAATGTCCGTGAAGTGATTGTTACCGTGCAAAAAGGTAAAGTTGAATTTGGAATGAAAAAACGATCAGCGAATAATTCCTGTGTATTGACCATAGGCAATGAAGGCAGGTTTAATAAAGATGACAATACCATTCAATATGTCGAAACAAGTAGCGTTAACCAGCTAGCGTGGAAAACAAAATATCTGGTATTCAGGGATGAAACCCTGGATAACGTGATCCAAAAACTGGAAGAGGTATATTTAGTTGAATTTAATATGGATGAAATGCTTACAAAGCGAAAATTAAATGCAGTTTATAATAATCAGCCTATTGATAGTATTGTTGAAATTCTGGAATCGACATTAAATATTAATATTCATAAAACAGATAATAATATATATGAGATAAATATGAATTAGCGTGGATATGTGACACAAATCCTCTTATAAACATCTGAAATATTACATTGTATTTATTAATTTTTCAAAATAGTAATTAACTATGGTAAAGTTAAAATGGATATTTATTGTCCTTTTATTCGCACAAAGCATTCGGGTGAATGCACAGGATAAGGTTCTCAGAACAAAAATCACTTTGCAGATTTCAAATGCTCTGGTAACCGATGTACTTAATGAAATAACCGAGAAATATGCCATTTTCTTTTCTTACGATCCGGAAATATTTATATCGAAAGAAAGAAAGAATTACAGTTTCATCAATCAATCACTGGAAAATGTGCTTGAAGAAATACTGGCCTCGCATATCGGTTTTAAAGTCATTAACAATCAGGTCATCCTTTATCAGAAACCGGACGACGAAATTAAAAAACAAACCGTCAGGGGGCATATTGTTGATAAGGATACGAAGATGCCGCTTATTGGCGTTGCGGTAGTTATCATGAACATCAACCCGGTAAAAAGTACGATTACCAACCGGGATGGGTATTATTTGATTCAGAATGTTCCGGTAGGCAGACAAACTCTGATGATAAGTTACTTAGGATACAAAACAGTAACTCTGGATAATGTGTTACTGTTAAGCGCAAAAGAGAAGATATTAGATATAGAACTGGAAGAATCGGTTGAGGAAATTGAAGAAGTTATAGTTAGTGCTTATACACGAAAAGAAAATGCCCTAAATAGTATGGCTATTGTTGGAGCACGATCTTTTTCGACTGAAGAAACTGAAAAATATGCAGGCAGTTGGGGCGATCCTTCACGTATGGCTATGAACTTTGCCGGAATTGTTATGGCCAGCGACGAACGTAACGATATCATCATTCGTGGTAATTCTCCTACGGCATTAATCTGGCAACTCGAAGGAGTACCTATTCCAAGCCCTAATCATTTTGATAATTTAGGGGCAAACGGAGGCCCGGTAAGTATATTAAATAATAATACCCTTTCGAGAAGCGATTTTTTTACCGGAGCTTTTCCGGCAGAATATGGAAACGGGTATTCCGGGGTATTTGATTTACGCATGCGCAATGGTAACGATGATAAATATGAATTTACCATACAATCGGGATTTGCGGGATATGAACTGGGGGTCGAGGGCCCTATTTTTCGCCGTAATAAATCTTCCTTTGTGGTCAACTACCGATATTCCATGCTGGGTTTGGTAGATAACTTATTATGGATTGGTGAATTACCGCACTACCAGGATATTTCCTATAAAGTAAATATTCCATACAAAAAAGGGAATATATCGTTGTTTGGTTTCGGAGGGGCAAGCTATATTGTATTTACCAACGATATTACCGGTGAAGATTTGCAGTGGAGCTGGACTGTAGATGAAAAAGATGCATCAAATACGTGGTTTTCGGGAATAAAGAATACACATTTTATCACAAACAATACACACATAGTAAATGCTTTTACCTATTCAACACGTAGTCCTATGGGCGACATGAAATACTCCAGGAATGGTGAACAAGTAGGAAAAATCATTGAGGAAGATGATGATGAATTCAAGTATACATATTCATTTAAACTTATTTCAAAACTGAACAGGAAAAATATGGTGAAGTCGGGATTCAGGTTGGAAAAAACAGATGTGAGCAGTGTTAATTACGATAATTATATCAGGAATGACAGTATTATTCACGAAAAGCTGTTCGAATATCATCATCACAATATTTTTACGCTGAACGCTTTTATCGATTTTCAGCACAAATTTACCGATCGTATATCCTTAAATACAGGGATTCATTATCAGCACTTCTTTTTAAATAACACCAAAAGCTTTGAGCCCCGCATGGGATTAAAGTTCCAGTACTCAGAAAAAGGTAAAGTAGGTTTGGTATACGGAAATCATTGTATGGTGCAACCTCTTTATTATTATTTGCAGAGCAATGGAGCTGAAAACAATCTTAATGAAAACCTCGATTTTACTCGAAGTCATCAGTATGTACTGGGGCATGACTATTCCTTCAGTAAAAACCTTCGAATGAAAGTAGAACTGTATTACCAGGATTTGTATGATATCCCGGTTCATATGTCGGACGGTACTTTTTCGCTTATTAATTATGGTTATAGCGATGAGATGGTATGGAGTGACAGTTTGGTTAATAAGGGTACGGGAGATAATTTCGGTATTGACATAACATTCGAAAAATTTTTATCGGACGGGTACTATTTTCTGATCACCGGTTCACTTTTTAATTCTACCTACAGAGGCAGCGATGGTGTAAAGAGAAATACGCGCTACAATGGAAATTATGTCTTCAATGCCCTGGGAGGATATGAATTCAAAATTGGTAAAAACAGCCTGATGGATTTTAACATACGCTGTGTTTATGCCGGTGGCATGCGTTATATACCTATCGA
>CAYMQP010000160.1:0-8722 GCA_964392505.1 uncultured Bacteroidales bacterium | reverse complement strand
TATCATGACGGTAGCCCAATATTGTATGCCTAGAAATCAGACTCAGGTATAGATCAATAATGGAGAAAGCCCCTCTTTCAGTAATAAACTTGAAGATTTCAGGATTGATAATATGAATAGTACTGAATCCCAGCGCATAGGAATATTTTTCTGATGTATTTCCTTTGATTTCGCCTGAATTATTATCGCGCCAGCCTGCTAAACACATATTTTTATTGAAGAGCAACGAACGTGTTGTTATTCTTTCTTTCACTGCCAGCGTTACTAAAGGCTTCTTTGATATGTGAAATTGTAACATATCACTCAGATTAAGATCGGTCAGCACATCGATTCCAATAAGGATAAAAGGATTGCGGCCTGATAAATACTTGGAGGCTTTTACAATAGCTCCACCCGTATCCATCAGCATAGTCCTTTCGTCGGAAATGGTATAGGGCAAACCAAATCCGTTATTTTGTTTTAAATAATCTATAATCTGATCGGGATAATGATGTACATTGATTATTAGTTCATCGACTCCAAATTTTTTAAGATACCGGATAGTCCATTCAAGGAGGGTTCGATTTTCTATTTTAAAAAGTGCCTTTGGTTGGTAATCCGTAAAAGGTTTTAATCGTGTTCCAAGCCCAGCGGCTAGTATCATTGCTTTCATCCGGTACTTATATATTTTTTAGGAAGGCATAGATATTTCGCTTTTTTCTTTTTCACTTTAGATATCCTCCCTTTTTTCGATCTACATATTTTTTAGTCATCTGATGTTTTAATTTCCCGATGTACTGTATTCACATTGATTTTAAACTTTTTTTTAAGCTCACCTGCCAGTTCCTCGGCACAATACACTGATCGATGCTGTCCTCCGGTACAACCAAAGCTAATCATCAGATGTTCGTAGTTTTTACTTAAATAATTCTCAACTGAAGCAAACACCATATTTTTTACATCGGATAAGAATTGTATTACTTCATGCTTGTCTTTTAAAAAATCAATAACAGGTTTATCAGTACCGGTTAATCCTTTATACTGGTCGATAATTCCAGGATTAGGGAGTAGCCTGCAATCAAAAACATATCCGCCTCCATTGCCCGTGAAATCTTCAGGTATACCCTTGCGGTATGAGAAACTGTAAATCGAAACAGTAAGCCTACCATCGGATGTCAGTGATCCCTGAAATACAGGCTGATCAATCATTTTCAGGAGAGTCGATTTAAGATGAGGTATAGTAACACCCAAATCGTAATTTGTTAGTAGCCATTTTAAGTTAGTAATGGCTGGTGGTATACTTTGCAAGAAATGAGGTTTTCGTTCAAAATATCCCCTGTAACCATAAGCGCCAAATGCTTGAAGTGATCGTATTAAAACAAAACCCGGAAAATATTTCAGGAATGTTTTTTCATTGAAAAAGGGGAATTCGCTGAAAATATTCAGATAAAATTCCAGCAATTCTGTACGTATTTCAGGTGGTAGGGCAGTCTTAGCCTCAAACAGCAAAGATGCCAGATCGTATTGTAGTGCTCCTTTTCTTCCTCCCTGGTAATCGATAAAGTAAACATTATCCTCTTTAATCATAATATTTCTCGACTGAAAATCGCGATAAAGAAAAAAATTCGAAGGTGCTTCTGAAAGAAAATCGGCCAGTGTATGAAAATCATCTTCAAGTTTTTGTTCATGGAAAGGTGTATATGCCAGCTTAAGAAAATGGTACTTAAAATAATTCAGATCCCAAAGCATCGACTGTTTATCAAAGGCCGAGCGCGGATAGCATATTGAAAAGTTGAAATTTTTTGCTGCTTTAAATTGAATAGCCGGCATGAATTTGATTGCCTTCTTATACCAGTTAATATAACCAACTTCGTTTTCATGATGCGCTTCGGAAACAAGCTTAAACAAATCGGTATCACCTAGATCTTCGATGAGATAAATATTCTGATCCAAATTGTGCATATAAATCTCCGGTATCTTTACACCTTCATTAGTAAGCTTTTCGGTGATATAAAGAAAAGCTTCGTTTTCCGCTCTATCGGGATTATGTGCTGCGATAACAGTATTCCCTTCCACACCAATACGCATATAGGACCGGTTGGAACCGGAAGGAGGCAAAGGCTGGATAATTTCAGGTTCTTTTCCGAAATAGTTACGATATGCTTCCTTAATACTATCCTGAAATGAATTCATGTCCTAATTGAAAATGTAAGTTAGACCATTAGATTTTTAAACCAATGTAGTGAATAATATGAAGTTAAATTTCTTTTACATTGAAAATATAAGAAAGTGAATTGTTAGTAATTTAATGCATCGGTACATTCACTAATTACCTCTAGGGCTTCATCGATATGTCGTTTTTCAGTATACGTTTGCGCACAAACAAAACGCAAGGTATACTTACCCTGGAATATGGTATGTGAAATATAAATCCGGCCTGTATTGTTTATTTTCTCAAGCAATTCTGCGTTAATTCTATCACTGTCGGCAGATAAAATTTGTTTGTCAACCTTTAACCTGAAACATACTACTGTAAGAGTTCGGGGTAATATTATCTCAAATTTCGATTGTTTCCGTAATTCTTTTTCAAAATATACAGCCAGTTCTATATGCTCACGAATCTGTTGCCGGATTCCCTCAACGCCGAAATTTCGAATAACAAACCATAATTTAAGTGCCCTGAAACGCCGGCCCAGCTGTATGCCCCAATTGCTGTAATCATTTACTTCCGTACCGTTTCCTGTTTGTAAATAACCTGGTACCAGACGAAAAGTATTTTGCAAATGGATCTTATCCTTGACAAAAAACATCGAACAATCAAAATTAGTGAACATCCACTTGTGGGGATTGAAAACAAGACTATCAACCTGTTCCAAACCCTTGATTGATTCTCTGAATTCAGGAAGCACCAGTGCCGATCCGGCATAAGCTGCATCAATATGATACCATATATTATATTTACGGGCAATCTCTCCTATCATGGCTATTGGATCGATAGCGCAAACGCCTGTCGTTCCCAATGCAGCAACAATACAGGCAGGTTTATAACCTGATGTAATATCGGTTTCTATACGAGCTTCCAACGCTTTAGAAACTAAACGTCCAACAGAATCGATTTCTACTTTAATAAGATTATCACTTCCTAGTCCGGCGATACGCACCGCTTTTTCAATTGATGAATGGGCTTCGGTTGAACAATAAACACGCAACACCTCAGTTCCAAGTCCTTTCCGATTCGATTGAAAATTAGTGACTTTTTCACGGGCGGCGATAATTGCACAGAGTGTTGCCACCGAAGCTGTATCCTGAATAACTCCGGAATAAGTAGCTGACAACCCAATCATCTTGCGCAACCAGTCGCACACCAGTTCTTCGATCTCAGTAGCTGCTGGTGAAGTAATCCATTTCATTCCCTGTACAGCCAACGTAGCAGTTAACATCTCCGCCAGAATGGATGGTGGACTGCTGTTAGCCGGAAAATAGGCGAAATACTTTGGACTTTGCCAATGGGTAATGCCGGGCATAATTTTCTCTTTGAAGTCGTTAAATATTAAATTAATTGATTCACCCCGTAATGGAGGCTTTGAAGAAAACTGGTTTCTTATTTCACCATAATTAACTTGTGAGCGTACCGGATAATTTTCAACATGCTCTAGATATTCAGTCATCCAATTTATAAAATCCTGTGCATCGCGTTTAAACTCTTCTTTTTTAAACATTTATCAATAAATATTAAATTGTTATAATTTAGTATAAAGGTATAAGGAACAAATTATTATGAAAATAGCATTTTGAGTTTATAAAATGATTTAATAATTTTAATAGGATCACTTATAATGAGGTTATGAAGCTAACTATTTACGATTCAAAGGAACTCAATTTTGTGGAGTTAAATTATACCGGTGGGAACGATGCCTATATTCGTTGCGATAAAGAATCGAAGTACGTAGATAGCATTGTATTTAATTTGTTTTCGCCCTGCTTCGAAGCTGCAAACAAGCTTTACGAATATTATGGCCCCACAAAATACAATGCGCGCAAAATTATCCCGCTCAGGAATGAATTAATAAAACATCTTGATAAACTACAAACCATCAAAGCCCTAAAAGAATTCAAAGATCAGATCAGTAGGCATTTTTTAGGCAAAGAATTTCTCGAAGCGCTTAAGAAGGATCACCCGGAATGGGAAAAAGACTGGCAAACCTATCTTAATAAACTGATCGACATAAACAAACAGATGATCACCCTAGCTGAAAAATGTGCCGATGAAGAAAAAATTCTATGGGTTGTAGGTTATTAAAATTTACATTTCCATCTACCTTTTTTTGTATCCGACTGCAATACATCCTTTAACATTACTAAAAATTCTTTCCGTCCAACATCTTTTGCTCCTAAGCTTCTCAAATGTGCGGTTGATTGCTGAACATCAATAAACTTAAAATTCCAGTTTTTTATAATTTTCACAAGGTAAAACAATGCAATTTTCGATGCGTCGCGTAAAGTATAAAACATCGATTCACCAAAAAATGCTTTTCCAAGTGAGACACCATAGAGGCCTCCAACAAGCTTATTATCGGAATAAGTTTCAACAGAATGCGCATATCCGGCATAATATAATGCTATATATGCTTCAATCATATTGTTCGTTATCCATGTGCCCTTCTGCCCTTTTCGCTTTACCAATGCACAATTTCTGATCACATCCTCAAATTTCTCATCAATTCTCACAGAAAATTTTTTATTGCGAATGTTTTGTTCTAACGATTTCGAACATTTAAAATCTTCGGGGAATAATACCATTCTTGGATTTGGCGACCACCATAAAATGGGTTCTCCTTCGTTATACCATGGAAAAAGGCCTTGCTGATAGGCTGCTAAAAGAAATTCTACTGACAGGTTACCGCCAACTGCCACAAGGCCATCATTTTCGGCAAGATTTGGATCGGGAAATTGTATTTGACTCGCCATATATGAAGTTAATACTTAAATTTTGATACAAAACAGGCAAGATTACTTTTTTATCATGTTGTATTGATAATTCGTGTAAATATTTCTTTTGCTTAAATAAAATTAAGAACCTGATACATCTGTTGAACGTCTAACATGAAAAAACCTATTAATGACTTATATTACGTTTCATGAAAGAATTCCCGAAGAATATTCCCTCAGGTGAATATGCTAACAACAACGAAACCGCTAATTATCTAAATTCCAACATTCTAAATAATATCGATGCGTTCGTATTCATTCTCGACTTCGAGGAAATGATACCCGTTTGGATCAACGATTATTTTCAGAAAAGAATGGGTTATTCCAGTGATGAATTAGAAAATTTGACCTCAAAGGAATTTTTATCGCTTTTTCACCCCAAATCTATGCAGCAATTCCTGCAACGGATGAAGCATTACGAAGAAGATAAAGGCGAGGCGCAAAAAACTGTTTACCAGGTTAAAACAAAAAAAGGAAACTGGATTTATATGCTGACATGTAGTCGTGTTTATACTAGAAAACCCGATGGATCAATAAAATATCTACTTGGATATGCTGTCGAAGTGGACACTTCAGAACTTAAACGACATATAAAGAAGATCAAGGATCTGGATACAAAATATGAAAATATCTCATTACTGAATAAACTCAGTAATCGTGAAATGGATATTATACATCTTATTGCCAGAGGATTAACCGATAAGGAGATAGCTGAAGAACTAAAAATCAGTATTCACACAACCAAAACACACCGAAAAAGGATAATCAGTAAGTTAGGACTTAAAAATACAGCCGCCCTTGTAAAATTTGCCGTGGAGAATGGTATTGGTTAAAAATAGTATTGGTCTTTCTTTAAAAAGCGTTAATCAAAATAATTGTTTTGTCAGCAAAACCATTTTTAAGCAAACCGCTACAAGGTTTTCCTATATAATTTATTCCATGATAGTCATCAAAATACACCTTTAGGTGTATTGTCATAACTAAAATGAAACCGTAAATTTATACCCAGACTTTGCCGTACAAAGCCTAAACCTTAGAACTGGACCTTGAGTACTCTCGGAGTTCGATTTACTCGGTAATAAAATCGTTAGGCAGCTAAAAAGTTAGTGAAATCGATTGTTGGATTTGGTATAGCAATTATTGCTTTTACTAATGAAGAAAGCCGGAAAAATATTTCCGGCTTTTGCTTGGTGCCCAGGACAGGATTTGAACCTGCACACCCTAAACGGGCGCCAGCCCCTCAAGCTGGTGTGTCTACCAATTTCACCACCTGGGCGTTATAAATTGATTAGTTAAGCGTTCAGCGTTGTATATAACAAATTTATAAAGAAAATTCTCAAAACCCGGAATTCAGAACTTCGAATTTATCTTGTGCCCAGAACAGGACTCGAACCTGCACATTCTTGCGAATACTAGTCCCTGAAACTAGCGCGTCTACCAATTCCGCCATCTGGGCTTATTCCATTCAAAGAACATTAAAATATAAAAAATATATCGGGTCGCTATAGTCTTATTCTTTTTTAGATCAGATGGCGGAATTGGCCCTTGCTCATTCCTGGCTCCTCCCTAAATTGCTCTCGCAGAGCAATTCTTTACGGTCGGCCCTGCCATCTGCGCATATAAGTTATTTAGTTTAAAGTTCAGAGTTCGGAGTTTTATAGAAACTTTGTATCCATTAAATAAGTAAATAAAGAACCTTTCAAATGATCTGAATGATACTTTTTTAAAGGGTGTGCAAAGATATAAATTATTGTGTGAGATTTGACAATTCTATATTAAAAAAGCCGGATAGAAGTGCTACCCGGCCAATGGAATGACGTATGCTTTTGATACCCCAGATTATTTTGATACGTCGTTGACTATTATAAACGAAGAATGTTCGCTTTTTATTTTGTCTTTTTCATATTTATCCCTCCGCGATTCTTTGGTATACTTTAAAGGAGGAAAATAATCAACCCAGCAAAGAAAAGTATTTAGTGCAAATGGGATAAGAGGTTGAGTATGAATATATGATTCAGGAAAATCAAGATTATCATACCAGTCACCAGGTTCTGCAACATCGGCAGCTTCAGCATAAACATAATATCTTATCGGATCCAATCCGGCAAATGTTATAAAACCTTCATAATCAGTATAGCCATAAACTACTGCATATTCATCGTATAGCCAGTCATTATATGTTTCGTATAAAATTACTAAAGCATCGGGGACGATAAACTGAATAATTTCACTTGAATTCCATTCTGCTACTTCAATTTCCAACAAGGTATAGATAACTTCAATATCAATATAAGCTCTGTCAATTTTACCATCGCGCGATTCGGCCGTGAGGGTAACTGTATATATACCTTCATATTCATAAGAATGTGATGGATTTATCTCAGTAGAAAAGTATCCGTCGCCAAAGTCCCATTCATAATGTATTGCATCGTCGGAATAATTGGTAAAATGAACAAATTCATCAGGTTGTACTCTTGTACGATCCACGGCAAAATCCGCATCGGGATAAATCGAACAACCTGTAACTATTAGAGATACAACTCCTGCAATTAGTATTAATTTTTTCATGATTTCTATTTCTTTACGTACCTGAATAATTTATTTCAAATGCTGTGCCAAAATTTATTTATCTAATTTAATAAATTGATTAATAATATCTTATAGATTATTCAAAATAAATTTTGTTGCCTGATTATAAACATGATATAAAGCATTTTTACCGCGCATTAAATGATTCTCGTTAGGATAAATAAACATACTTATATTCTTGTTTTCCTCCTTAATCTTCGTAATTAACTCGGCTGTGTGCTGAAAATGTACATTATCATCGGCTAACCCATGAATTATCAGCATGTTTCCTTTCAGCATGTCGATATAGTTCAACGCAGAACCGTTATAGTATCCTTCCTCGTTTTCATCAGGTCTTCGCATATAGCGTTCGGTATAAATCGTATCGTAAAATTTCCAGTCAGTTACCGGGGCTACGGCTACTCCGGTTTTAAAAACATCATTTCCCAGCATCATACATAACAGGCTTATATACCCACCATAGCTCCAACCGAATAATCCAATTCTACTTTTATCAACATACGATCTGCTTTCTAAATATCGGGCAAGTGCTATCTGGTCTTCTACCTCGTACTTACCAAGATTCATATAAATCGACTTTCTGAACGCCTCTCCCCTGCCGTTAGTGCCACGATTATCGGCACAAGCCACAATATAACCCTTTTGTGCTAAAAGCTGAAGCCATGCCAGACGATTATCCCACGAATTTGCTACCATTTGCGATTCGGGTCCTCCATATACATATATCAAAACAGGATATTTTTTGTGTTTTTTGAACTTGGGAGGTAATATCATAAATCCATTCAATTCTGTGTTACCTCCACCAGAGAATGTGAAAAATTCCTTTTCGGAAAAATGGTAATGATAGGCGAGAAATCTGATTATGTCGTTATTTTCAAGAACCCTTATGAGTTCTCCCTGCCGATTAAACAAACTAACCTGATGCGGTGTATTTGCATTTGACGAGGTAAGAATAAAGTATTTAAATGTCTGACTAAAAGACGCTGAATGATAACCCGGATTTTTACTTAATTGCCTCTTATTAGTTCCATCAAGATTAATAGAATAGAGATGTCGTTCGAGGGGTGATGCTTCTGTAGAGGTAAAGTACAATAAATTTGAATTTTCATCGATTCCGCAGAATTCTTCTATTACATTCGAAATCCTGCTTCCTTTCAAACTTGCC
>CAYMQP010000159.1:7801-8749 GCA_964392505.1 uncultured Bacteroidales bacterium | reverse complement strand
ATTCAGCTCTGATGATGTCAGCATTGACTCTTTTTTCTGTTATACTGATTTTCAATTTCTTTTCAAGAGTATCAATTTACCGGCTAGAACGAAATCTGTAAACCATGCAAAATAGTAAATATCGGAAAAACGAGGAAAAAGTCTTTATCATGCTGATGCGAGCAGCCTGTGGTATTATTATACTCACAATGGGATTGATTCTATTTATCATCATAAAAAAGGGATTACCGGCATTAAATTGGAAAATGCTGACTAGTGCGCCGAAAGGTGGGTATTACTTCGGAGGCGAAGGAGGTATTCTAAACGCAATCCTTGGTTCGATATACCTTGCTCTTGGCTCAACGATTCTTTCCCTAATTATAAGTTTACCTACTTCTCTATTTCTTAATATCCACCTGAAGAAATACCAAAAACTACAGAATACCATTCGATTGTTCATTGATGTATTATGGGGTATCCCTTCGATAGTTTATGGTGCATTCGCTTTTACTGTTATGATATATTTCGGCCTGAGAGCTTCGTTGCTTGCAGGCATTATAACGGTTACCCTGTTTATTTCACCAATAATGATTAGGTGTATGGATGAGGCTTTGAAAACCATTCCTAATATTCTTCTTGAGGCAGCCTATTCTTTGGGATCGACACGTTATGAAACAGCTTATAAGGTATTTCTGCGGCAGGCGCTACCTGGAATAGCTACAGCCATATTACTATCTTTTGGCAGAGCTATTGGCGATGCTGCTTCAGTACTCTTTACAGCAGGATTTACTGATAATATACCCAAATCGCTTACACAACCTGTAGCCACACTTCCGCTCTCAATTTTCTTTCAACTAAGCAATCCAATACCCGAAGTACAGCAGCGTGCCTACTCTGCAGCTATTGTTCTCACGGCTATAATACTATTTATCAGTATTACAGGCAGGGCCATAAGTATTCGATATTCAA
>CAYMQP010000159.1:0-7791 GCA_964392505.1 uncultured Bacteroidales bacterium | reverse complement strand
TTCAAAAAATGATATTAAATAAAACACCATGGAACGAGAAAAGATCATCGTAAAAAATCTCAACCTTCAAATCGGTCGGGAACATATACTCAAAAATATCAACTGTAGAATACCCGAGAAAAAAATTACGGTTATACTTGGTCCTTCGGGGTGTGGTAAAACTACGCTGCTTAAAAGCATGAACCGTCTCACCGATCTGTATAATCATAAAATTATGGTTGGATCGGTTGAACTGAACGGCATCAATATTTATAACGGAGTTACCGATATCAACGAAATGCGGCGAAAGATGGGATTGCTCTCGCAACGTCCTGCACCGCTTCCTATGAGTATTTATAAGAACGTAACCTATGGCCTGCGGATCAGTGGACGAAGAAGTAAAAAATATTTAAAGCTGAGGGTTGAGCATTATCTGAAACAGGCGAACCTTTGGGATGAGGTAAAAGACCGACTTTATACTCCGGCTAATAGCCTGTCAATTGGACAGCAGCAACGCCTTTGCCTAGCCCGCGGACTGGCAGTTGATCCTGAAATCATACTGGCCGACGAGCCTACATCAGCTCTTGATCCGCTATCGAGCAAAGCCATCGAAGATAAATTTCTCGAACTCAAAAATCATTATACTATAATTGTTGTAACCCACGCCCTGCGACAGGCAAAACGCATTGCCGATTATATAATTTTTATGTACCTGGGCGAAATTATTGAACAGGGCGAAGCATCGGAATTTTTTACCAATCCAAAACATGAACTTACAAAGGCTTACCTGAGGGGAAGCTTTAATTAATGATAGTACAATACTAAATCCAATTTCACTATGAAGAGAACACTTATTTTATTAACGTGCTCATTTATTTATATGTACTCAATTGTAAATGCCCAGACCTCATTAAGCGGTGAGTTAAGAATGCGTCCGGAATTGCGTTATGGTTATAAGCAACTTCCCGATAGTGGTTCAAAACCGGTATTTATCATAAGCCAGCGTAGCCGCATCAACTTGAATATAAAAAAAGAAAAATACAGTATAGGTATCTCAATACAGGATGTACGTGTTTGGGGCGATGAACAAAAATACAGTTCCACCGGTATACAGGGTGATAATGCCAGTATCGATCTGAAAGAAGCCTGGTTTTCGTACAATCTGAATAAAGAATTCATTATTAAGGCCGGGCGTCAGGAATTCAAATACGGCGATCAGCGCCTTCTGGGAGCACGTAACTGGAACCAGCATGGTATGTCGTACGATGCTTTATTGCTTTCCTATAAAGGCTTAGTTCGCTGCGACGCAGTATTGTCATATAATAATAATGATGAAATCACTTTCCAGGAGCTATATGATACAGACAGGCTGAAGACGCTTAACTTCCTTTTTGTGCAAAAAGAACTTAAGAAAAAATTGGACATTTATGGTCTGTATGTCCTATCAGGAATGCAGAATCCGAATAATGCCGGAAGTATTTATTTCAAGAACACCCTTGGTGCATCGGCCACCTTCAGCAATGATGTACTTCAGTTAAATGGAAATGGCTATTACCAGACCGGTTTGAATAAAGATAGTATCAAAGTATCGTCCTTTCTGATAAGCGGATATGCATCAATTAGTTATAACTGGTTAAAGCTTACCCTCGGAGCCGATATGATCTCAGGACAGAATGCAATCAGTACTGATTCATCCTATTTAAAAATCGATCACCGGTTTGATAATTTATATGGAACTCGCCATTCATTTAACGGCGATATGGATCTTTTTTCGAACCTCAATTCGGGCACCAGTGGCGGTGGATTGATCGATATATACTTTTCATCCGATTATAAAATCAGTGATAAATTATCAGTAAAAGCCTGTTATCATTATTTTAGTTTACAGAATAATGTATTAGATCCTGAGTCGGTTACCCCGCTTTATTCGGCACTTAAAAGCTATCTAGGTTCGGAAGTCGACCTTAAACTTAGCTATAAAATCAACGAAGAGATTGCGATTGATTTCGGATACTCTTTCATGAAAGGCAGTAATACTTTGTATAGCATTCGCAATAGCACAGGCGACAGCCAAATTCCCACCCAGTGGGCATGGGCGATGATTACTTTTAGGCCAATGTTTTTCACGACAGATAAATATTAACCCATGTAAAATAGAGTTCTCTTTCTTGTTAGACTATAAATTCACCAATTGCCCTGAGTTCATATATAAATCCAACTTCAAAGTGAATAGCCCGGTTTCTTCACCGGGCTACTTTTTTAGGCAAGTAATGAATCTGCCATTCAAAAAGGACTTATTAAGGTTGAGTATTTGTCCTTTAATTCGTATTGATTGAAATACAGCTGCATTTAAAGGAAAAAAGTATGCATTAAAATAAATTAATATCAAATCCATACGTTTCCGTCGACTTTTTAGTAACTTAAAATAACAAATTATAATTAACGGTAAACTTATGAATACAAAGAGTACAATTAACCACTGTTGCCTGATCCAGCTGATAATTTTCTTACTTGCTTTACCTTTAGCAAGTCAGGCACAAACCGACAGAAAAGAAGCGAAACTTCAGCTTCTTCGTGATAAAGTAGCGCGAGCCGAAACTAAAGTAGCTGCAGCGGAGAAAAAATTAACCATTGCCGATTCACTAATAACATTTGGTGAATTAAGTATCGCAGATGCTGAAGAAGAGTTTTCGCGAATTGGAGAGGAACAGAAAATGCTTGAAAAAGAATATAAATCGAATAGTAAGCAGCTCAGAAAACTTACCAAATCAAAAGATGCGGAAGTGGCTGAAAAAGCTGAAAGCGATCTGAAAGCGCTTGAGAAAAAATTCAATGCTGATATAAAAACCTATCGCGATGAAATTAAACAGTTAACCAGAAAAGCCGCAAGAGGTGAAAAAGATATCGATAAAGGCATTAATCTTGAAAGATCGGCCAACCAATCGTTACGGGAGGCTCTGAAAGCATTAGAACTTGCCCAGGAAAATTATGAAGCTTTTCTAAGCAATAATCCTGAGATCAAACAAGATAAATAGTATTCTCTATTTTGATTTTTTTTTCAAATCTTGCTATTAATATATAGATAGTATAATTTGAATTTTGCAATTATCTGAACATTTTCATACCTAAGATGTTAACTTAGCAATACGAAACAAAATAATGCTTAGAATATTTGTAAATACTACTATATCATGTATGTTGCTGATGGCAACTAGCGGTATTACTATTTCTGAGCATTACTGCGGCAATAAACTGGTTTCAGTATCCATTAACTCAGAAGCAGATTCTTGCTGCAATAAGGAGTGTGGATGTTGTCATAACGAATCGGTACATTTTCAACTTGCTGAAAGCTTTATTGCAACCACCAGTATATTCAATTTTAATAATAATCATGTTTTCGATTTACTGGGACTAGATAATAATATCTACAACATAATAATACACAAAAAGGAATTAAAGGATAATGTTTTCATTTCCGAATCACCACCTCCGAAAAGATTAAATACTTTACTCTCCCAACTTCAAAAATATCTTTTATAAACCCGATTTGATAATATTTCTATTGTACAAGTATCTATAATTCTTGTACTGAATTCTTTTTTATCTAACAATAAATTATCAAATCATATGAGGTATGCTGAATAAAATAATCAGGTTTTTTTTAGAGAATAAGTTAGTCACCTTTATACTCCTTATTGTTTTTATTGTACTGGGTATAGTAAATGCTCCGTTTAACTGGAAAACGGGTATATTTCCCCGCGATCCCGTTCCGGTAGATGCTATTCCCGATATTGGGGAAAATCAACAAATAGTATATACCGAGTGGCCTGGTCGTTCACCACAGGATATTGAGGATCAGATATCATATCCGCTTACTACAGCATTACTGGGAATTCCGGGTGTAAAAACCATCCGGAGTAATTCCATTTTCGGTTTATCCAGTATCTATATCATTTTTGAAGAAGATGTGGAATTCTACTGGAGCCGGACACGCATTCTGGAGAAGCTGAATTCACTTCCTGCAGGAACACTTCCCGAAGGCGTGACTCCTACACTGGGGCCCGATGCTACTGCCCTGGGTCAAATATACTGGTATACCCTGGAAGGACGTGATAAAAAGGGAAATCCATCGGGAGGTTGGGACCCCCAAGAACTCCGAACTATTCAGGACTTTTATGTGCGATACTCGCTGACTTCTGCTAAAGGAGTGGCTGAAGTTGCATCCATTGGAGGTTTTGTTAAGGAATATCAGGTTGATATCGATCCAAATGCGATGAAAGCATATGGTGTTACTGTGGCCCAGATAGTGCAGGCAGTCAAAAAGAGTAATCTCGATGTGGGAGCCCGCACCATAGAATTTAACCGGGCTGAATACCTGGTTCGCGGATTAGGTTATATAAAAAATCTGGAAGATCTTGAAGAAAGTGTTATAGCTGTTCTTGATAATGTACCAGTGCGAATCAAAGATGTGGCCAGGGTTAATTTCGGACCTGCTACCCGAAGAGGAGGACTGGATAAAGGAGGAACCGAGGCTGTTGGTGGAGTTGTTGTGGCAAGGTATGGTTCGAATCCTCTTGAGGTTATAAATCATGTTAAAGAAAAGATTATTGAAATATCGCCCGGTTTACCAGGTAAAATTCTAGATGATGGTACAGCATCTAAAGTTACTATTGTACCCTTTTATGATCGTACGGGACTCATTAAAGAAACCCTGGGAACGCTGGAATCGGCACTAACCGATGAAATTCTAATAAGTCTTATTGTTGTTATTATTCTGGTTTTGAACTTAAGGGCTTCTTTCCTGATTTCCAGTTTGCTCCCAATTGGGGTATTAATGACATTCATAGTGATGCGCCGCTTTGGTGTCGATGCCAATATTGTTGCATTATCAGGTATTGCTATTGCTATCGGTGTAATGGTCGATGTTGGCATCGTGTTTACCGAAAATATTGTCAGGCACCTTAATATGCCCGAGAATAAAGGAGCCAGAGGTAAAACCTTAATGACTGTAATTTACGATGCTACAACCGAGGTGGCTCCGGCTGTAATTACCGCGTTGTTCACAACAGTAGTTAGTTTTTTACCGGTTTTTGCCATGCATGCAGCCGAAGGTAAATTATTCAAACCACTGGCCTTTACGAAAACCTTCGCCATGATTTCAGCCCTCATTATAGGATTGATAATTATACCTACACTGGCTAATGTTATTTTCTCGATCCGGTTCGATAAAAAAAGAATAAAAAGGATATTCAGCTTTTTACTACTCGGAGTGGGTTTGTTTTTTGTTATAGTATTTCGTTCCTGGCTTGCTATAATGCTTGTTGCCCTTGCCATTAATAATCTACTTGAAGACAAGTGGCCCGAGAATAAAAAGCAATACGTAAACTATATAAACATTGCTTTAACATTTTTGGTAGTTGTTTATTTTCTGACTAATGAGTGGATGCCTCTGGGGGCTCAGAACAGCACATTAATTAACCTGTTATTTGTTATTGCGATTATAGCAGTGGTTTTAGGTGTATTAATATTAGTAATTAAATACTATCAACCTATTCTACAATGGTGTCTTGCCAATAAGTGGAAATTCTTAAGCATTCCTATAACCCTGATCATTTTGGCTATACTGATCTGGCAGGGAGCTAATAAGGTATTTTATTTTTTTCCTGACAAATTAAAAGAAACTTCGGGATGGCAAACTTTTGCAACCCTATTTCCGGGTGAAGGAAAAGAGTTTATGCCTGCGCTTGATGAAGGTTCATTCCTGTTAATGCCCACTACTATGCCACATTCAGGGATCGAGGAGAATATCGAAGATATTCGTTTGCTTGATTTGAAAGTTAATGCTATCCCTGAGGTTGAAGAAGTAGTTGGTAAATGGGGACGTGTAAATTCGGCTTTAGATCCTGCACCAATATCCATGTTTGAGAATGTTATCAACTACAGGTCAGAATATATTCTCGATGAAAATGGCCATCGGATGCGATTCAGGGTCAATAAGGATGATGCCTTTATTCTGAAGAATAGTGGTATTTACAATCCTGATAAAAATGGGTTCAGGTCAATTAATAAAGAAGAGCTTATACCGGATAAACGAGGAAAATATTTCAGGCAATGGAGAAACCATATTAAATCACCCGATGATATCTGGAATGAAATTGTCAGAGCTTCAAAAATACCCGGACTGACTTCGGCTCCGAAGTTACAGCCTATCCAAACCCGTCTGGTAATGTTACAAACAGGTATGCGGGCTCCTATGGGTATCAAGGTTTTTGGGCCCGATTTGGAATCGATTGAAAAAACCGGATTTCAACTGGAGAATTATCTTAAAGAAGTTCCTGGAATTGAACCAGCTTCGGTATTTGCCGATCGTGTTGTCGGGAAACCTTATCTCGAAATCAGGATAAACCGCAAAGCGATTGCCCGCTACGGACTTACCATTCTGGATATGCAAATGCAAATAAGTTCCTCCATCGGAGGTATGAATCTAACTACTACTGTCGAAGGCAGGGAACGATTTCCTGTAAGAGTAAGATATGCACGCGAATTAAGGGACAGTCCCGACGAATTGAATAAAGTATTAATACCAACACCATCGGGTGTACAGGTACCTCTGGGCGAACTGGCTGATATTAGTTATTTACGAGGCCCGCAGCTTATAAAGTCTGAAGATACATTCCTTGTAGGGTATGTTATATTCGATAAGCAGGACGGTTATGCCGAAGTGGATGTGGTAGAAAATGCTCAGAAATTCCTTACTGAAAAAATTGAATCAGGTGAGTTAGTTCTACCTGCTGGTGTAAACTATAAATTCACAGGTAACTACGAAAATCAGATCAGGGCTACTAAACGTCTGATGATAGTAGTGCCAATTTCTCTTATTATTATATTCCTGATCCTTTACTTACAGTTCCGGTCGGTTACTATAACATCCATGATATTTAGCGGTATTCTGGTTTCGTTCGCAGGAGGATTTCTGCTGATATGGCTATACGGGAAAAATTGGTTTATGAATTTTTCAATAGCGGGGATCGGAATTCGTGAAATGTTCCAAATGCATACGATAAATCTCAGCGTGGCAGTGTGGGTGGGATTTATTGCCTTATTCGGAATAGCAACAGATAATGGTGTGCTGATTGGTACATACCTTCAGCAGATTTTTGCCAGAAATAAACCTTCAACCATAAAAGAGGTAAGGAATTCAGTTCTGGAAGCCGGAATAATTAGAATACGGCCTGCTATGATGACAACAGCCACTACCATCATAGCCCTGATTCCAGTTCTGACATCCACAGGGAAAGGCTCTGATATAATGGTACCCATGGCGATTCCCTCATTCGGAGGAATGGTGATCCAGGTAATGACCATGTTTGTGGTACCTGTATTATTCAGTATGTGGTACGAAAAGAAAATCAGAAGAAACCATATGGAAACCAAATAAAATAGGGAAATAATGAAAAAAGCGAAATACATCATCATATTCCTCATACTACTTCCTTGCAGTAGCTCCATTGCTCAGGATATGCTGGAGGAATATCTGCTGGAAGCTGCTGAGAATAATCCTGGGTTAAAAGGTGCATTTAATGAGTATCTGGCAGCACTCGAAAAAGTTCCCCAAACAGGAACATTGCCCGATCCGCAAATTACTTTCGGGTATTTTATTCAACCTGTGGAAACACGGCTTGGACCTCAGCAAGCGCGAATTTCAGTGATGCAGATGTTTCCATGGTTTGGAACACTCGATGCAAAAGAAGATGCAGCAACTGAAATGGCTAAATCGAAATACGAAGCCTTTGAGGAAGCCAAAGCCCGGTT
>CAYMQP010000158.1:0-8798 GCA_964392505.1 uncultured Bacteroidales bacterium | reverse complement strand
TCCACGCTGGCATTCACACGGTGAGATTACTCCCTATAATGATCCTGCTATACTAGCATATGTTGAAGCTAATATGCCTTATAACGAAGATACTGTTGGTGAAGGTACCGACTGGCTCGGAGAAATTATAAAACCTGCAGCTGTTCAAAGTCATCATTTATCTTTTACGGGTGGAAATGAACAGTCATCATACTATATTTCATCGAGCTATTACGATGAAGATGGTATTATTGGTGGTGATAAGGGTAATTTTAAGAGATATACGGTCGATGTAAACGGAATTCACAAGGTAAGCGAATGGTTGCAGGTCGATGCCAAATTAAACTATGTATATCGTAAAAGACATAATATAAACGAAAATGACGAATTCGGTGGTGTGGTTGCTATGGCAGCTAATATTGATCCATTAACTCCTTTATATGTCGATGATCCTTCAGAATTACCACCTATAACTGATGAAGATCTGGCTCTTGTGCCCATGCATGGTGATCAATATTACGGTTTATCCCACAGAGTAACAAATGAAATTGCCAATCCTGTTGCATGGATGGATATTACGCATTATACGTGGAAGGCAAATAAAATATTAGGTCATGTTGGTGCTAAAGCCAGTGCATGGGGATTTACATATAATCCAAGTATAAATTTTGAGAACTGGAATGGTACCTGGGAAGACTGGAAGCCAGCTTACTATTTTCATGGTTTGAAAAAGGATGATAAGAGTTATATTCTTCGTGAAGCAAAAAATGGATTAAAAGTCTTTTTTGATCAATATTTGGATTATAACAAAACCATTGGCGATCATATGATAGGAGTTATGGTAGGGCAATCGTTTGAGCAGTATAAAGAAGTACAGCTTGGTGCAACCAACAAAATGCTGCTTTATGAGAATGAGAATTTTGCATTTTTAAATGTGGCTCAACAGCCCGATTCAATAATCCCAAAACCTTGGGATGGAGTAACCAACGAATTTGTTATGATATCTTACTTTGGAAGATTAATTTATAATTATCAAGAGAAAATCCTGTTAACAGCAAATTTCCGAGCCGATGGTTCCAATAAGTTTGGTGCAAATAACCGTTTTGGATATTTTCCATCGGTATCAGCAGGCTATGTTATTTCCCGCGAAGATTTCTGGAATGTTCCAACAATTTCATTTCTGAAACTGAGAGGAAGCTGGGGGCGTAATGGTAGCACATCAAATTTGGGTAGTTTCGATTGGACGAGCACAATTACATTTGAAAGAAACCGCTATCCATTTGGTAGCACTATTGTTAATGGAGCCCGACCTGAAAGATCAAGTAATCCTGATTTACGATGGGAAAACAGTGAACAACTAGATATCGGGATCGATGCAGGATTCTTACACAATCGAATTTTCCTGACTGCTGATTACTTCAACAAAACAACCATTGATTTAATTGTTGAGGGGACACCACCCTTATATACCGGTAATGTGGCTCCCAGAGTAAATGCCGGAAATATTAGGAATTCCGGATTTGAGTTCGATTTGGGGATAAATGATAGGATAGGCGATTTCAAATATTCGGCATCTATTAATGCAAGCTATGTTAAAAATGAAGTCATAAAGCTTACCGACGAGATAAAGGAACTAATCGGTGCATCAGTGGGAGTAGGACAGGGTAATGTTAATAAATTCGGGGAAGGTTATCCTGCCTGGTACTTCTGGGGATATAAAACCGATGGAGTATTCCACAATACCGAAGAGATTGAAAACTATGTTAATGAAGATGGGGATTTATTACAACAAAATGCTATCCCTGGTGATGTCCGATTCATAGATATTAATGGTGTGGATTCATTGGGTGATCTGACAGGAATGCCTGATGGCATTATAGATGAAAATGACAGAACGTATCTGGGTCAGCCTTATCCAAAATGGATTTTTGGATTGAACCTTAATCTCGAATTTAAAGGATTCGATTTTGCAATGCTCTGGCATGCTGTAATCGGAAACTCGGTTTATAATGGAATGTACCGATTCGATTTAGCAGCTAACAATAAGCCGCAAAGGTTTTATGATGAACGATGGGACTATTCGCAGCCGGAAAATGATAATGGCTGGTTCCGTCCCACATTGCAGGATGGAAACCGAAATTTCAGGCCAAGTGATTTCTTTGTTGAAGATGGTTCATACCTTAAATTACGCCAGCTGATGATTGGGTATACCATTCCGGTTAAAGTAACAAGTCTGGTTAAAATTTCAAGTCTTAGGTTGTATTTTTCAACCGATAATCTGCTTACTATTACAAAATATACCGGAGGCGATCCTGAAATTGGACAGATAAACGATAATTGGGCAGCTGATGTAGCGATCGACAGAGGATTTTATCCATCGGCCCGATCCTATAAGTTTGGTGTCAATGTTAACTTTTAAAACTTTGAATTATGCAACATAAAAATATATATATTCTGACTTTATTGCTGATTCTTTTCTCAGCATGTTCAAAAGACCGTCTTGATATTGAGCCAAAGGGCGTTTTACTCGAGGAAAGTTACTTTAATACAGAAGATGATGTATACAGGGCTCTGGTATCGGCATATGATCCTATTTCATGGGCATATTCCTGGGGTATGTCTTATTGGGTAATGCTAAATTCTGCTTCGGACGATGCCAATTCGGGTGGCGACGATGCCAACGATCAACCATGTTATGTATTGGCCGACAGGTTTAATTTACCTGTAACCGATTATGGAGCTGAAGAATTATGGAGGAAATATTATGCGGGAATCTACCGCTGCAATATCATATTTTTTAATGTTGAAGATAAACCTGACTTACAAACACCTGTTGTAGAACAGTATCTTGCTGAAGCAAGGTTTTTAAGGGCATATTACTATTTCGATTTAGTACGCTTTTTCGGTGCAGTTCCTTTAATAGATAGGCCATTAGGTTCAGGCGATTATTCGCTCGAAAGGACTCCTATCGCAGACATATTTGAATTGATTGTGGATGATCTGGAATCGGCTTTACCATTACTTCTTATTAATGCACCTGAACCGGGTAGGATTACAAAAGGTGCTGCTTTGGCATTACTTGGCAAGGTATATCTGTTTATGTCATCTCCTTATTTTAATCTTGGTAATCATTACCAGGATGCTGCAAACCAGTTTGCCGAGCTGATATCATGGAATAAATATTCTCTACTCGCCAATTATGCAGAAAATTTCGATGAAGACTATGAGTTTAACGATGAGTCGGTATTCGAAATAAATTATTCCAGTTTAATTGCTCTTGACTGGGATGCCAGTAATCCATATCCACGTATGGAATCCAATATTGATATACAGCTATGTGGAATTCGTGATCTGATTCAGACCGATACAGTAATTTTTGCACCAGTCTGGGGATTTGTAAATCCTACACCTGATATTGCAGATGCATACATGGCTGAAAATGATCTGATTCGGTATAATGCTTCTATAATATCTGGAGATTCTCTGACCTCATTAGGCATGTCATGGAACGATGATTTTGATTATGAAGGATATTTCAGGGTTAAATATGCTCCTATGGCAAAAGATGAACCAGCAAATCAATGGGCATGGGGCAATAATTATAGAGTCATAAGATTAGCCGATGTTTATTTAATGATAGCAGAGTGTATTGTAAATGGAGCTTCTGATCCAAATGGACAAAATGCCGATTATTATGTCAATGAAGTTAGAACACGTGTTGAACTTCCAACGAAAACAGGAGTTGCCATGGAAGACATTATACTCGAACGGCAACTAGAACTTTCATTCGAAGCTGTTCGATATTGGGATGTGTTACGCTGGAATATGGGCGATCAGATATTTGGTAATCATAAGGTTGATCAAGGCTATAGTTGGAATCCTGCTCGTAAAGGTTTATGGCCTATACCGCAGACAGAAATACTAAGGACAGGAGGTTCACTTGTCCAAAATGAGGGGTATTAGGAAATAGTCTTTATAATAGGCTATTATTGGTCGCATTAATCAATTTAATAAGCTAAGTCTTATTATTGGAAATTCAATTGAGCTTTAAAGCAGGGGGCATCGGCAGATGTTCCCCCTCCTTTACTCACAGGAATTCTATATCTAAAAATTAATAAGTGTGATGAGGAAATTGAATAAAAAGATATCTGAAATTATTATCCCGGTTTCTTTCTTCGTACTGACTTTGCTGAGTTGTTCTTCAGAGCATAAAAGAGATATTGGTATTGAATTTAAAATCGATTCTATACTCAATATCATGACCATCGAAGAAAAAGTTGGACAAACGTGCCAGGTTAGCGGTACGGCTGATTGGGTTGAGGAATTAATCAGAGAAGGAGCTGTGGGTTCTGTATTGAATGAGGTTGATCCTATCAGACTGAATCAGATTCAGAAAATAGCCATAGAAGAATCGCGTCTTGGAATACCCTTAATAATTGGTCGGGATGTTATCCATGGATTTAAAACTATATTTCCTATTCCGTTAGGTCAGGCAGCCACCTGGAATCCGGAGATTGTGAAAAAAAGTGCTCAGATTGCTGCCAGCGAAGCGCGGAGTATCGGCATCCACTGGACCTTCGCGCCTATGCTTGATGTATCGCGCGATGCCCGGTGGGGACGTATTGCAGAAAGTTTTGGGGAAGATACCTATCTGACCCAGATTTTAGGAGAGGCAATGATACAGGGTTTTCAGGAGAACGATCTGAAAGAACAGGGAACCTTGGCGGCCTGTGCGAAGCATTTTGCTGCCTATGGCGCTGCTGAGGGGGGCCGTGATTATAATTCCGTTGATATTTCGCTGCAAACACTTTATAATGTTTATCTACCTCCCTTTAAAACTGCAGTCGATGCTGGAGTTGCTACATTTATGGTTTCCTTTAACGAGATTAATGGAATTCCCTCTTCAGGTAATGTCGACTTGGTTAGAAATTTATTAAAAACGAGATGGGGATTTAAAGGATTAGTTGTAAGTGACTGGGCATCGATCTGGGAGATGATCCATCATGGTTATGCAGCCGATACTAAGCATGCGGCTGAACTAGCCATGAAGGCCGGTGTGGATATGGAAATGGTAACCGCGACGTATAGTGAAAACCTTTCCGCATTAATCGATGAGGGCATTATTAGTGAAGAACTGCTCAATGATGCTGTACGAAGAATACTCAGGGTAAAATTCCAGCTTGGATTATTTGATAATCCTTATGTAGATGAATTTATACAGTTTGATACACTGAACCCCGAACACCTTCAGGTTGCTTATGAAGCTGCAGCACAATCGCTGGTATTATTAAAAAACAACAACAATATATTGCCATTGAAAAAAAATATAGAAAGAATAGCCGTAATAGGCCCCATGGCAAACGATGGTTACGAGCAGCTGGGAACCTGGATTTTCGATGGCGAAGCGAAACATTCGGTTACACCACAGAAAGCGCTTGAAAAATATCTTGGAAAGGAAAAAATAAGGTTCGAATCGACTTTAATTTATTCGCGTGATACGGATAAATCGAAATTCAACAGCGCTTTACAGGCAGCCAAAAGTTCCGATGCTATACTGGTATTCGCAGGTGAGGAATCCATTCTTTCGGGTGAGGCACATTCGCGGGCCGATATAACACTTCCGGGAGCTCAGGAGGAACTAATAAAGGAACTTTCAAAAGCGAGTAAACCACTAATATTGATTATTATGGCCGGCCGCCCCCTTGCCCTTAATAATATTGAATCCTGTATCGATGCAATACTATATGCCTGGCATCCGGGTACTATGGGCGGGCCCGCTATTATCGATGTGGTGTTTGGAGAACGGGATCCAAGTGGCAGGTCTCCGGTTAGTTTTCCAAAGATGTCGGGACAGGAGCCCTTATACTATAATCATAAAAATACCGGTCGACCGCCAAGAGCCGATATGTATACTCCCATTGATCAGATTCCTTTGAAAGCATTTCAGACTTCGCTGGGAAATACATCCCATTACCTCGATGCCGGCTATGAGCCTGCCTATCCTTTTGGATATGGCCTATCCTATACGACATTTGTTTACAACGACTTACAACTTAATTCCGATACTATTAAGCTAAATGATACATTAACTATAACAGTACAATTAAAAAATACGGGAAACAGAAAAGGTACTGAAATTACACAATTATATGTTCGCGATGTGGTAGGAAGCACTACCCGGCCAGTTAAAGAACTTAAGGCATTTCAACGTGAAATATTAAATCCGGATGAGGAAAAACAAGTTAGGTTTCAGCTTTCTGATGATGATCTGGGTTTCTTCGACGAGAATCTTCAATGGATTGTTGAGCCCGGAGAATTTGTAGTGTATGTTGGCAGTAATTCGCGAGATTTACTCGATGCGACTTTCTGGTTAGTTAAGTGAGTAACATGGGTATTAGTTGGGTTAGGTAATAAAGAATCCTAAGCACTTCATATGCTTAGGGTTCTTTGCTTATTTCGGCTTACTGGTAAAGAAAATTACCGGTTAATCTTCTTTTTCTTTACGTGATTTTAATTCGGCTTCTATTTCGTGCATTTTATCCGTGGTAAGTGGATATAATAATATAATTATGATGGCTAATAAAATAAAGATCACAGGTACAAAACTATTGATAAGACGTATCCCCTTAAGTGCTTCGGCGGTTTGTTCTGTAGCTTTACCCAGATAACCCTGAATTCGTAAAACAAACATCATAACAACACCTGCCATACCACCTCCGAATTTCATGGCAAACGTACCAGCAGAAAAAGTAAGACCTGTAGCCCGCCGTCCATGCGAATATTCGGAATAATCAGCAGTATCTCCAAGCATTGCAAAGAAAAGTATTGGCATAATTCCTGCAAATAATTCAGCAAGAATACCCAATACAAAGAACATAGGAATATTGTTCTGAGGCACAAAATATATCGCACAGGTAAAAAGTCCGCTTACTATCATGACGAGTATAAATAACCGTCGTTTACCAAAGAAATTAGTTAGGGGAGTTGCAATAAAGGTTGATACCATAGAAGCTATAATTACTCCTATAAAGAAAACCCCAACTAGTGTTTCACGCCCCAGATACCATTTGAAATAATAGGGAGCAGCTCCCTGTCGGACTGAGTTGTAAGTAACCCAAAGGAATCCAACAATTAGCATTATAATCCAGGGATGGTTTTTAATAAGGTCTTTAAAATCTGCTTTTAAATTTTTCTTTTGAGATTTTGGAGGCTTAATTCTTTCTTTTGTAGATGCAAAAGCAATAAGAGAAAACACTACTAATAAAAGAGCAAGGATATAAAAAGTATATTGATAACCGAAAGAATCAATAATTTTTTGTTCAGCACCTGCAGGAGCGAATTTTTGACCAATTATTTTAACTAATTTGGGAAGAAATCCTATTGAGATCAATCCACCAAAATAAGCACCAAAGAATCGGAAAGATGAAATATTGGTACGTTCAAGGATATTTCCTGTCATTACTCCTGAAAGTGATGAGTATGGTACGTTATTGGCTGTATAGGCAAGTGTTAGTAAAACGTATGTAGTATACGCCCAAATAAGTTTACTGGTAGGAGTAAAATCCGGAGCAGTGAAAGTAAGTGCAAGCAATAATCCGAAGGGTATTGCAGTCCAAAGGAGATAAGGACGGAATTTACCCCAGCGTGTTTCAGTCCGATCAGCAATTGTACCCATAATAACATCTGTAACTCCATCAAATGATCGTGTTAATACGAGGAGTAATCCTACAGTTGCTTCCGGTAATCCAAAAGTATCGGTATAAAAAATTGGAAGAAAAGCCATTAAAGGTCTCCATGCAAGGTTTGCCGCAGTATCACCAAGTGAATAACCTAACTTTTCGCCAAAAGAGAGTTTTCCAAATTTTTGATTTTCCATAGAAGAGATGTTAGTGATAGTTGTTATGTCATATATAAACTTTAAAGCCCCACAACCCTTAATTGGCTTATTCATTTTTTAAACCAGGCATCAAGTTGGTATAAAAATACGTTTTCTTTTTAATTCACAATACTTGTAATAATACTTCTGAAAAGAGAAAATGCCAAAAAGTGCATAGTTTATAATTCAATGCGATATAACTACAAGCAATTCCTGAATTTCTTTTTGCCGAAAGAGTGGGGAATCATTCCCCTAGATAGAAAACCAGTAATTGAGTTTTACCAGGAATATATTTTCCCCTTTTACATCTCCCAGGTTGGAAATACTGTCGGAAATATCGGGAAGTGGCACTTTTTCATTGAAGGTTTTACTATGCGACCATACCAGGTACAAAACGGAACCCAGCTTGTACTCCCAGCGGAATACCAGATTCGAACGGAATTGTCCGAACGAAAAATCAGGATTCTCTAAATTATATGAATTACCGGATATGGATTCAATTAACCTGATGTTGTTAGTTTCGTTGTTGTAGATTATATTGTTACCCGGAACCTGAACGAAGCGTTCTTCGGTTTTTCGTGCATCAGCACGTTCTACAAAGTAAAACTTCGTATAGCGACCTGAAGAATAGTAGGGACTCCCATAAAACTGGATCGAGATTTCCGGGGTGATAAAAAGTTCGGCTCGGAAGGTGATTTCGAGTGTTTTTTGTTCCAGACGTCCCATAAGGTATCGTACCTCAACTGTTGTATCAATGGTTTCGATATACTGGAATTCATTAATATTATCGGAATAAAGTACCCATGGCGAGAGTCTTACATGGCTTACAGGATGCCAGGTAAAATCGAAATGTGCAAATATATTTCGTGAATCTTCATTATAAACAGGATTATAGTGAATACCGGCGGAAAAACTAAAATCTTTCGCATGATTACTATTAATG
>CAYMQP010000157.1:0-8835 GCA_964392505.1 uncultured Bacteroidales bacterium | reverse complement strand
CCTTGGCGGTGAGAATTTTATTGAAATCGAAACCCCTGTCCTGATCAAATCGACACCCGAAGGAGCACGCGATTTCGTAGTACCATCGCGTAGGAGTCCTGGTCAGTTTTACGCTCTGCCGCAATCGCCCCAGACCTTTAAACAATTGCTAATGATTGCCGGGTACGATCGGTATTTCCAGATTGTAAAGTGCTTTCGCGACGAGGATTTCAGGGCCGACAGGCAACCGGAATTTACCCAGATCGACTGCGAAATGGCTTTTATTGAACAGGAAGATATACTCATCACTTTTGAAGACTTAATCAAAGACTTACTTTTAAACATAAAGGGCGTTGTTATCAACAATGCTTTCCCTCGCATGTCTTATACCGAAGCAATGGAAAAATACGGCAACGATAAACCTGACATTCGATTTGGGATGACAATCCACGAACTTACTTTACTACTCAAAAGGAAAGGATTTCAAGTTTTAGATAATGCCGATTATATTGGATGTATTGTTGCCGAAGGTTGTGACAATTACAGCCGAAAACAACTTGATGAATTAACTGCTTTCGTTACAAGACCACAGATTGGTGCCAGAGGATTACTATATATCAAATACAATAGTGATGGCAGCATAAAATCGTCGATCGATAAATTTTATTCTGAAAAAGATCTGAAAAAACTTGCTGAAAATACAGGGGCTAAAGCGGGTGATTTAATTCTTATCATGGCTGGTGAAAAAGAAACCACTTTGAATGCATTAGGTGAGCTTCGACTTGAAATGGGGAAACGATTAAATATTATAAACACCGAAATGTATGCACCTTTATGGATTCTCGATTTTCCATTACTGGAATGGGACGAAGAGACAAAACGATTTTATGCAAAACACCATCCTTTTACCTCGCCCAAGTCTGAAGATATACCATTGCTTGATTCCGATCCGGCGAAAGTTAGGGCCAATGCATACGATATGGTAATTAACGGAGTCGAAGTAGGTGGCGGGTCGATAAGAATCCACGATAAATCGCTTCAACAAAAGATGTTTAAGACACTGGGATTTACTGAAAAACAAGCTGAAGAACAATTTGGATTTCTGATGAATGCCTTTCGTTACGGGGCTCCACCGCATGGAGGTATTGCCTTTGGATTCGACCGTCTGGTAGCCTTGTTTGCCGGACTCGAATCGATTCGCGATGTTATTGCCTTCCCGAAAAATAATGCCGGGCGTGATATTATGATCGATACTCCCTCGCAAATCGAAGAAGTATTATTGAAAGAATTATCGCTTAAGGTAGAACAAGACAAGCATTAGACTCTTTGACGCGGAAATTAACCGACATTTCATTTTCATTAAAAATTTTAAACAGGTTTATAATTATCCCTTACTCGTTCAATATCTCTTCGATTTCATTTACAAAAGGTGTCACAACAGCTACATTATGCGAATTTGCCATTGTCTCTGAAGATGTACTGAGCATATCATAACTCTGCTGTAAGATTGCAATCATTTGTTCCTTTTGCTCATCGGTATAATATGGATTTTCCTCTATCTCGCTAATTGCCTCTTCATATTCGGCCTGGTTGTTATTACTTTCTTGTTCAAGCTGAATAGCAGCATATGTGGTTACAATAACACCCGCCTGGGTAAAATAGTCAGCAATATCAATATAACCCTGTTTTTGCACAACCTTGTTAACATCGTCCATTAATGCAGCACTTTCGGGTAGGGTCAGATCATTATCTGCGGCATCATACTGAATATTAAGACTTTCAAATCCGGCTTTAATCTCGGGATAAGTGTCAATAAATTTTTTTACATCACTAGCCGAGAGTTTATATTCGACATTTTCGTCGGACTGAGCGTATACTATCTTTCCAGTATGTAATGCCAGAATTAAGATCAACAGGATTTTTAAAATTGTCTTCATGTTATTATTGTTATGGTTAATAAAGTTAATCAAGTTTCAACACAGCCAGAAAGGCCGATTGGGGTACTTCCACATTACCTATTTGACGCATGCGTTTTTTCCCTCGTTTTTGTTTTTCCAGCAGTTTACGCTTTCTTGTAATATCGCCGCCGTAACATTTAGCTGTAACATCTTTTCTCACAGCTTTTACCGTTTCGCGGGCTATTATTTTTGAGCCTATGGCAGCCTGAATGGCTATATCGAATTGCTGCCTAGGTATCAATTCTTTCAGTTTCTCACATATTCTCCTTCCAAAAGCATAGGCATGATCGCGATGGATAAGTGTTGAAAGTGCGTCGACCATTTCACCATTAAGCAAAATATCAAGCCGTACCAAATGAGCTAGCTTATATCCTGTCTGATGGTAATCGAACGATGCATAACCTTTTGAGATACTTTTGAGTTTATCGTAAAAATCGAATACAATCTCTGATAAAGGCATTTCGAATGTAACTTCCACCCTATCGCTTGTAAGATAAACCTGATTTTTTAAGGTCCCCCTTTTATCGATGCAAAGTTTCATTATTGAACCTATATACTCCGATTTTGATATGACCTGAGCATGTATATAGGGTTCTTCGATATGATCAATCAGGGTTGGTGCCGGGAGCCCTGAAGGATTATGCACATCGATAACTTCACCTTTGGTAGTATAGGCTTTAAAAGAAACGTTTGGAACGGTAGTAATCACATCCATATCGAATTCCCTGTCGAGTCGTTCCTGGATGATTTCCATGTGCAATAACCCGAGAAAACCGCAGCGGAAACCAAAACCCAAAGCAGCTGACGACTCTGGCTCAAATACCAACGAGGCATCATTAAGCTGAAGCTTTTCCATCGAAGTCCTAAGTTCTTCGTAATCATCTGCATCGACCGGGTAAATTCCTGCAAATACCATAGGTTTTACATCTTCAAAACCTGAAATAGGTTTATCGCAGGGTCGTTCCACATGGGTAATAGTATCGCCAACTTTAACTTCGCGCGAGGTCTTAATCCCTGAAATAATATAGCCTACATCTCCTGCACTTAATTTCTTCCGGGGTTCTGTCTTCAGTTTAAGAACACCAATTTCATCGGCATTGTATTCACGTTCGGTAGCAACAAATTTTACATAGTCGTTAGTATGTATGGTGCCATTGAATATTTTGAAGTATGAGAATATGCCTCGGTACGAATTAAATACCGAATCGAAAATTAACGCTTGCAAAGGTGCATTGGGATCACCCACCGGTGGAGGTATTTTCCGCACAATTTCTTCGAGAATACGATCAACCCCAAGACCCGTTTTGCCACTTGACTCTATGATTTCATTGCGCTGGCAACCAATTAAATCCACAATTTGATCCATAACCTCATCGGGCATAGCGCTGGGCATATCCATTTTATTCATTACCGGAATAATTTCCAGATTATGATCGATTGCTAAATATAAATTGGATATGGTTTGTGCCTGAATACCCTGTGTAGCATCGATAATGAGGAGAGCTCCCTCGCAAGCCGCGATTGATCGGGAAACCTCGTAAGAAAAATCGACATGCCCGGGAGTATCGATAAGATTCAGAAAGTAATGTTGCCCTTCAAAATCATATTCCATTTGTATTGCATGACTCTTAATGGTAATTCCCCGTTCACGTTCAAGTTCCATATTATCGAGTACCTGATCCTTAAAATCCCTTTCCGATAACGTGTGAGTTGCCATCAGTAGTCTGTCGGCCAACGTACTTTTACCATGATCGATATGTGCGATAATACAAAAATTGCGGATGTTCTTCATGCAATACCTTGTGTAATTAGCGGACAAAGATATTTATTTCGGGAGAATTGAAAGAAGAACCTGGAGAAAATCACCAGGCTAAAAATATAACTCAATTTCAATAACTTTTTATGTAAGAATATTAATTTATAAGATTTTCAAGCTGTCCCAGGTAAGATATCATTTTTGCAAAGTCAGTTTCATTTTTAAGCTTCAATTTATTTTTACGGGCATAGCGCGATATTTCCTTTTTATATTCTGGGAATTTTTGTTTCAGATATGATTTATTTATATGGGCAATCTCGTAAGTTCCATTTTTAAAAATATAGTAGCGTTCCTCGTCGATGAATTCGTCGATAAAAGGCATTTCAGGTTCGCGAAGGGGCAAAACCATTTTACGATATAACTTATATAATGCAATATTTCCCTCTTGCAATACTTCGAGAAAATAACCTGAATGAACTTTTTTAACACCCAGGTCGCTATACACTCTTTTAAAATACCGTCGATTACCCTTATCGGAATATTGAAACGCCGCCACTAAATTGGTTTCAGGTTTAATAAGACGGTTTAACTCATCGTTATAGAGAATGACCTCCTGTGCATACGTGTCGAATTTGAAAATTATCTTTGGAATAGAACTTCCATCACTTAAGTAAACATTTCCAACCACCCAATCGCTGGTTAAATAAGGATTACCTTTTATTTGTATATAGGCATTGCTGTATACCTTTCCGCGCAGCGGATAGTAACGATGTTCAGGATATGTTTCGGATGCAAGCCTGACCTGCTGAGATACAGCCTGATGAAATAAACTTAAGCCAGCCAAAAAAAGAAATAAATATCGCATAATAATGTTCTCTAATGAAAGTTAATCACTCACAGTTACAATATAACTTTTTTGATATCGTACCGGTATCGCATCGGATGTAAATCCCATTATATCAATTATATATTCTCCCTCTTCATCCGAAGTAACAAAACTGAATTCAGCCATACCATTCTGATTTGGCAAAACCATCGGATTCCAATAGAGCTGATTAGCAAAATCAGGTCTTGTTGTTTGACCGCTCCAAACGCCAGGATCGATTAAATATTTATTGTTATTATTTGCAAAACCTGGAATGATATATGTAGTGTGACCATTTTTCTTTATCTTTTCTCTTTTATACTTATTTGTTGTATATATAGCGAGCAATCCGTTATATAACAGCTGGCCCGATACATGTAAGCCAGATTGAATTTCGATACGCTGAATATCATCGGAATTGAGTTCATATAATTCCCTGTGATCTGTAATATAAATACCATCGACAAGAACAATAGGATAAGTGGAACGTAAATCGTCCTCGATATCGTAGATCATCAGTTCACATTTATCCTTTGTATGTTTATACCGGACCCTGGGTAGGATTTCACGCGCAATTTCTTCGAAATTCGGAAGAAAGAAGAACTCTCCAGGATATACCACAATGTCGGGTTCACCATAAAATCTGTCGATTAACACAGATGTGTCAACCGGACTTACAATAAACCTGTTGTTATAATTTTCAAAAGCCTTCTGTATTAATACCCGTTGTGCTTCATTTTGCATTTCATGCACAAATGTATAATCATACTGCTTGAATATTTCGTTTTGATTATGATGAGCTATTGAGCTGTAATGAAATTTATTGTCGACTTGAATATGATTTTCTCCTCTAAGTGGAATCCCATCGAGAAACAATAAAAAATAAGCCTCCTTGTTACCCGTTTCATTGAGTAGCATAGAAAAACGGCCGGCTGAGTCTGTAGGCGCGGCAATCATCACTCCCAAGGTGTCGGTAAAGGCCAGAACAAGTTGAAAATTATTAAGTGCCGATGTTCCAACACTATTTATTACCTGACCCGTAAAAAGCATCCCCATATCTTCTGCTACATAGATTGCATTATTTGCATCAAATTGTGTTGATTTTGGATCATATATCGGATATAGCTGTTGTAATTCCCTATCCTTTTTACTTGCCGACATTCTGTTTATCATACTCTCATCAGGTACCAAGTTTTGACTCGAATCGAGAAGATTTTTATATATACTTACAGAAAGACCCATAGCTTCATCCATCAATAAACCTGAAAGATTAAATTTTATGGTAACCTCCTCGCGGGTAGAAAAAATACCATCGGTTCGGATTATAGGATTAGCAGAATAAATGAATATCGGTTGATGTATTAATATTTTATCACGATTGTCGGTTAGTTGTATCGTGTAATAACCATAACCTGGTGAATACTGCGTATTAATCTCCTTGTTAAAATATTCTGAATGAATAGACTTTTCCCATAAGATGCTACCATGTGTAATAAGCTTAAGTTTTAGCTGTTCCGGAGGAGTATTGCTGCCATCTGTTGTAATTACCAGTGTTTCTCTATCAGTAAGAAATGCATTTAATGAATAGCCCGAATATTCTACTGGAGGCAATTCGTAAGTTATACTCCCCTTAATTGTATCGGGTACAACCAGGTAATACTTTTTCCCAATTTTTGGAGTAAATGAAAATTCGGTTTGTCCTTTACCAGTGATAGTAATAGTATCAATTATTCTTTCAGGGTAACTCTCGTGCAAAACTACTTCCAGCTTCTCGCCAAATAATCCGGGCACCTTGATTCTTAGGCAAGCCGGCAGGTCCGTAATTAACTTTCCCCCCTGAATATATACCTGGGGTTCAAAGGGTATTTCATATTCATCCGAAAGTTGCAGATTATCTTCATAATACTGATTATAAACAAATATGGGTTCCGATGCGAATAGTTGTTCATTGAAATTCCTCATCCAATGTGTATATGCCTTCAGATTATAAATTCCAGTGGAAAGTGTATCAGGTAAAAGCATTACTGCAGAGGCAACACTATTTTCAACCTGAAGTACCTGGGTTAAAACACTTTCTTTATTACGATCAATAAGTTCGATATATAAAACCTTGCTGAAAAAAACATTATCCTCATTATTTGACTTACAGTATACTTTATAGAAAAGCTGTTCACCGGCAATATAAGTACTTCGCCCAATATGAAATGTTAGATATTCTTTATAAGCTTCCTGAGCATGCAACACGCTGGTATTTCCCCAATTAACAATGATACCGGAAAAAAATAGGGTATATGAAAATAATCTCAATATATTGGGGATATGTTTATTCATTAATTAGTTTTCTTTGTTTTATCGATCTGAAATCATATTTAAAATGGAGGTTTTATCCAGTCCTCCGGCATTTCCCACGAACAGGTATCGAGCCATAATTCAGGGAATGAATCCAGTTTTTGCGAGTAGGTCCGATTAAAGTTATTGATATACAAGTAGGCAATATATTCACTAATGTCGGATGCATAGAATACTCCTATGACTTTCCTGTCCGGATCAGTTATACATTCAATATTTCCGGTTACCTGCGCATAGGCGGCATCAAAAAGGCGTCCCTCAGCATCAAGCTGATCTTCCACATCGCGAAAATACCTATACGCATCGGATGAAATTGAATATTGGTATAGTTTAAACATCAGGCCTTCAAACCGAGTTGAAATAAAATTAAAGGTATCGGGATATATCGGTTCATAATTCCTCATGTCGTCAGCAATAATAAACATAAGTTCATCTCCTCTTACTTTCAAATCACCATATTCATCGGCATTTACCGTATGTATTATATTGGAATACTTAGCGCTCAGGGGCCTGTGCCGATAAATGTCAGTAATATAATACCACTTAATATGTTGCAATACGGAGCGATGTTCTTCATATGCACTATATCTATAAAAATAGAAATTATCCGATGGCAAAATGCCATTGGTTTCAACGAGCAGCGTCATGCCTCTAAATTCTTTCTCATACGCTTCACCATATAAATTTTCGGTCAGGATGGTTTTTTGATCGGCTTTGCAATACAATTTCTTTATTTCCGGACTTGGTACTATAGTTTGCGGAGTAGATCTGAATACGGATCCATCTGATGTTATTACTTCCAGGTAATAGCTGTTTCCTATTTCAGGGGCATTACCCTCGGTAATAACAGTGCTGTATGATCCCCTACCCAATTCCTCATAGGAAATCCGGTCACCGTTTTCACCGATTACATAAACTCCAGCATCTGTCTGCCCTTCGAAATAGGGCCGTTCGTTATAGGACCGGGATAAATTTAAATAAACATAATAAGTCCCCGGCTTAGTACCCAGTACCCCTTGAATGCATAAAAACGGCTCAGTGTAATTAATGTCAGGATTAAATACCTCACTACATGCGGTAAGCAATGTCATTATAAGGACCGTATAACTTATTTTCCTCATATCAGAATCTTATATTGTAAGTAATGGAAGGTATGGGGGATCCTATGATAGATAGCTCATAAAACGCATATTTTTTATAATCGTTCTTTGCGGTTGGAATATCTTTTTTGTAATATGTGGAGTAAACATTATTTCTGCCATATACATTGTAAACTGAAAATACCCAACAGCTGTAATATTTCTTTTTCTTCTTCAGGCTGGTATCCCAGATCAGGGAAAGATCAAGCCGGTTATAATCGCGAAGCCGGTATTTATTTCTGTCGGAATAAGCCACTACCAGATTCCCTAACACCGGGAAAAGCGATTCGGGATACGTAGCAGGCCTACCTGTACTGTAAGTAAATGAGGAACCGAATGTGAACCTGCGTGAAATTTTATAGTTTGCCATTACAGCCAAGTCATTTGGTTTATCAAAATATGCCGGGTACTTCCTACCTTCATTGATCAGGAGTTCTTTCGAAGCACCCAATGTTACCAGGAATGACCTTGAGTAAGAGTAACTTACCCATCCTGTAAGTCGCCCTGCATTTTTCCGGATAAGAAGTTCGATTCCATATGCATCCATATCCGCATGAAGCACATCCTGTTCAATGGATTTATTCAGCAATAATTCCGCTCCGTTCTTATATTCAAGTACATGGGCTACCTTTTTATAGTATATTTCAGCCGATGTTTCAATAATACCCTTCTGAAAGTTCTTAAAGAAACCAAAAGATATCTGGTCACTCATTGCCGGTTTAATATATTTATCACTCGATTTCCACGTATCAGTCGGTATTACAACGGTGCTATTGGAAAGAATATGCA
>CAYMQP010000156.1:7724-8867 GCA_964392505.1 uncultured Bacteroidales bacterium | reverse complement strand
AATGTTGTGGTCGTTAATTGATTTGCTATAGGCAACTGTATTTTCATTCAGCCAATTGAAAGAATTGGTGTTGCGAAATACTGCACTTGCAGTTGTCGGCAATACAGCTATAAAACTGGCCGAAGCTGTTGAAGGATTTACATTCCTATAACGAATATCGCCATAATCAAAATTAAAGGTTGATTTTAGTTTCAATCCGGTAATAGGTTCATATTGCAAGTATCCATTCGTCAGAATCCTCGATTGCTTTGTTTCATTGGTTATTTCCTGAGCTGCACGGTAATAGTTTGGTGTAGGGAAAGCAGAAATAGCTGGATCCCAGGACATTAATGGCATTGTTCCATCCTCATTTTCATAGGGAAAGATTGGCCAGGTTAACAAGGAATTAGTTACTAAACCACCTGCCCAAAAAATACCGTCTGTGCTCGGGGTATTGGTTGTATGAAAACTTGGAGCAATTTTAAGTCCCGCAGTGATTTTATCAGTTAGTTTGAATTCGGAATTAATACGCAGAGAAATACGATTATAATCCGAATTTAACACAACACCTTCCTGATCCAGGTAGCCAAATACCGCAGTTGTGCTAAAATTTTCTTTACTGGTACTTAAACTAAGGTTATATTCCTGAATTGTAGCATCTCGAAGTATAGCATCGTAATAATTATAACCTTCACCGTATTGTTCAGGATTCTGGAAAGCAACTGGAATGGAATCAAGGGGAATTCCTCGATCTAAGTAAGATTCCTGTTTAAATTGCGCAAATTCAGTTCCATTCATCATCTCAGGGCGTCCTTTTTGAGGTACTTGCTGTACCCCATAGTAAGCTGCAAAATTTATATCGGTTTTGCCCGGCTTTGCCTTCTTGGTAGTAATCATGATTACACCGTTCGCTGCTCTTGATCCATATAATGCGGTTGAAGACGCATCTTTTAAAATTGAGATGCTTTCAATCTCATTAGGATTCATTAAACTTATATCACCACTGATCGGAAATCCATCAACAACGTACAAGGGTTCATTACCGGCGGTTAGAGAAGCTTGTCCCCTTATCCGCACTTGCATTCCCTGACCGGGTTTCCCGGTTGTTTGATTAATTTGCACACCAGTCAGTTTCCCTTGTAATTTTTGGGTAACTGTAGTAAC
>CAYMQP010000156.1:0-7714 GCA_964392505.1 uncultured Bacteroidales bacterium | reverse complement strand
TTCTACAAGATAGCCTAGGAAGGAGAATGTAAGAACCGCATCAGGACCAGGTACTTCAATGGAATAATGGCCCTCCATATCCGTAGTAACTCCGGTTGTTGTACCTTCCACAACAATATTTACTCCTGGAAGAGCTTCCCCGGTATTCGCGTCAGTAACAGTACCAGACACTTCATGCTTTTGCTGTAACTGCCAGCCATTACTTAGATAGGAAGGAGCCAGAATAATTTTACGGTCCATAATTGTATATACAACATCCGTACTGGCAAACAAGTTATCCAGGATCACATTAATTTTTTGATCTTTTGCGGATATTGAAACAATTCGGTCAGTGTCAACCAGCTTTTCATTATATAAAAAATAAAATTCGGAAAGCTGTTCGATATCATCCATAACTTCCACTAGTTTAATATTGGAAACATCTAATGTGAGAATAGTTTTTTGAGAATAGGAATCATTGGCGAAAGTATGGAGAATCGATACGAATAATAAGAATACCGAAATTCTCATGATTTTGAATGTTTTCGTTAAACCATAGAAATCGCATTCAGAAATAATACGGTTATTTTTCATAAATTTGAAGTGTTAAATGGATAAAAAAAATTTTGGGAAAGATTTTTTTAGGAAATCGTTGCAACGATTTCCTTTTTTTTGTTAGGGTCCATCGATAAGTTTCATAGTGGTTAGGTTTAGTTAATACTAGATTAAGTTAGAATTAATTGAGATGTTTTGCATAGATTAGAATCTTCTTTTTCTCTATTGAGCCATCTTCATGTTCAACCCGCTCAATAATTTTATATTTGATAGGTGAGGTCATACTTAGGTATTTCAAGACCTCGTCAATTGAATCATCCTGAAAAGTTCCTCTTATAATATAATCCTCTAAAATCTTATCAACTAATACGATCTCAACATTGTACCAACGTTCAATACGTCTGGCAACTTCAACCATCGAATCACCTCTAAACATAAGTTTTCCTTCTCTCCATGCACCATATTTGGAAACATTTTCCCTATAAATATTAATTTCATCATTGCTAAAAACTAATCTTTCATTGTCTTTCATTTCAACATCTGATGAAAGGTTTGGTAGAGAAAAACTAACCTTCCCTTCCTCCAAGGCAACTTCCATATATTTCTCATCAGGATATGCATTTAGATTGAATTTAGTACCAAATACCGTGATCGTTGAGTTGCCTGCCGCAATCTCAAATGGATTTTCCTCATTGTCTGCGACATCAAACCAGGCTTCCCCATTTAGTTTTATTTTTCTATCGGTTGTAAATGGTACAGAATAATGAAGCGTAGATCCACTATTCAGCCAACCTATGGTGCCATCAGGCAGGGAAAAATTTATTCGTGAACCCAAAGGTGCAATAATAGTTGTTGATACAGATTCCTCCATAAAAGCCGATCTGTAATTAGCCTGTTTATTGATCCAGATTCCTCCTAAAATTAAGAGAGGGATTAGCAATATTGCAGATGCTGCTGCATACCAGCGATAAATGCGGTATATTGTTTTTTGCTTTCTTTTGATTTCAGTTTCATGGAGAATATGATAGATTTTATCCAGTAATGGCATTAAATCATAATCAACATCAAGTTCAGAATTAAAGTATTTTAGAAACTCAGCTTTCACCCATTGTTTAAATTTATTATTCTCCTCATTCTCAGAAAATAGAGCATAGATATATTTCTGCTCCTCAAGATTTGAATCACCTCTCAGGTAATTCTCCAGTTTTTTTATATCAAATGGCTCAATCATTAAATTATTTTTAAAACCTCTTAAAAAAAATAAGGGTTTTTATTCAACTATACTTATATACTTAATTAAAAACTACTTTTGAGTTATTCTATAAGTAATAGCCTAATTTGAGAAGAATCTCACGAAAAATTTCACTTTTTCTTAAGATTCATGAGTAAAAATCGCTCAGGTATCTAATATTCTGACAAGTAAGAAGGCTGTAATTATTGAATAAAAAATACGAAGAATAAGAGGAGTGCAAAATTAGTATTTAAAATATGCTTCCGTAAAAACTTCAATGCAGCTGATATATGATTATCAACCGTACCGGGAGCCAGTTTCATTTCCTGTGCAATTTCCCGCGTACTTTTACCTTCATTGCGGCTTTTTATAAAAATTGTCCTTTGCTTTTCCGGTAGGAGTTCAATCAGCCGGTCAACTTGCTCAAGGATGGATTTATAGTCTATTTGCTCTTCAAAACTAAATGAACGATTCTTTGAGGTACTATTCGATTCAGTTAATTCCAGGTAGATATGTTTCTTTCGAAAGATTTTGCATATATTATGGTAGGCAATGGTAAATAAGTAAGATTTCAAAGAACATTCCTTTTTCAATTCTTTTCTGTTCTCCCATACTTTTAAAAAAACATCTTGAACTAATCCTTCTGTTTCTTCTTTTGATTTTAAAAACTTAATGGCAAAACCATATAGCCGTGAGCTATATTTATTGAATACTTGGTCAAAAGCTTCCAGGTCTCCCTTTTGAAGCCTTTCAGCAATTTCATAGTCAGATTTTAACTCTTTTTTTGCCATTATGAGTTTATAATTGCTTTGACAAGTTAAAAAATAAATTGGTATTTCTTAATTTTTTAGGGTCTTACCTATAGCCGTCTGCATAAGCGGATGGAAGCAAATTATTTGGTCAGGAAAACATTTTCACTTTATCAAAGAAAATTGGTTTATAGATAGGGTGAAGAAATTCACGTCTGCGTCAATGTGAAATTTGTCTTGTTAAACAATCATGATCCATCAAAAATATTGTATGAGTAATGGCAAGGAAAGTGCAAAACATCAATGCAATTAACACGTTCAACCGGAACGTAGCGGAGCTCCATGCCTGAAAGGAATTAACTTCATTAGGATTTTATGTAACTGCCATTTAAAGTGAAAGCAAACATACAGCGAAACTGTGTTCCAGCCCTTCACATGCCATATAGCATATAGAACAGTTGAACACTTCTACAAACTGACTATATAGACCCACCATTAGAATCATAATTCAACTGAATTTCATATTTTTATGGCATAATAGATGGAATAGCTACTACTTTAATTATGGATCAACATGTCTTAAAAACATTTCAATCAAGATTTTTTTTAATCCCCGGTATTGTTGTGTCCATAATAGCTGTGGGTGTAATATTTTATTTTATAAGCATACAGGATGTAATTATATTTCCCGGTCAGGAAAATTATAAATTTGAGTGCTATACTGATAAAGCCAACGGCGGTAATTCAGAAGTAAAAGACTTTACTGTTTCCGATTCGGTATTAAGGCTGAAATTCCTGTTAAAAGATAACATTACCAGCCCCTATGTAGGAATAAGCATATCTCCCTTGGTAAATGAATTTATCCCTGCAGGAAAATACAATCAAATAAGCCTGGAAGTAGAAGGACAAAATATCGACAGGATTGGCTTATCGTTAATTACATCGCCTCCTGACGACAAATCAGGGATTGAAGATGAATTGCTTTTTCATTCGTTCCTGAATATTTCAAACCTAAGAAAAACTTACCTTATGGCCATTGAGCGTTTTCAGCATCCGGATTGGTGGGAAGATCTGCATCACATCCCTGAATCTGAAAAAATAAGCCCGATTTGAATAATCTACTCCATGTTAATATTGGCTCAGCGTTTTCTCCGGAAATTGAGAATGAAAAGACGTTTGAAATATATTCTATAACCTTGACCCGAAATAATAAAAAGCTATTTTTATTTCTGGGATTAATCTATTTTTTTTCAGTTTTATCCCTTTTTGGGATGCTCTACCTGTTTAAATACAGAGGTAATAAGGTTGTAAAAATTACTATGGCCTACAAACCTCTGGATATTGCCACCGGTAAATCCGGATTGGAAAAGTGTCTTGAGTTTATTAACAGCAACTACAGTAACAATTAGACTTACCCTTGAGCTAATTTCAAAAGAAACAACAGTTACACCACGTCGAATTGCCCATACAATATACGAAAAGTATAAGTGTAATTATAAAACCTACATTAACCGTATCCGAATTAATGAATCAAAAAGGTTTTTAACGCAAACAGATTTGACTATTGGTGAGGTAGCTTATAAAGTAGGTTTCAATACACAAAGCCATTTTAACAGGGTATTTAAAAGCGAGACCGGTTTAATTCCGACCGACTACCGGACTTTAAACATTCATTAATTACCCATTCCCAATATTGACCATTTAGAACACTTTTCTTACCGTCATTGCACGTTTTGTAAAAGGAAAGTCGTTTTTTGCAAAATAAAAGTACATTCTTAATTTTGTTCTATGCTGAAATGATTTATTCAACTGAAAGATTATTGGTGTGATTTTAAGAACAAATAAAAATAATGCTTCCATAAAAAAACTGATTGGACTCATCCCTTTGCTGTTCCTGGTGAGTTGCGAAGGAAATGATAATTCCCCGGATCCGACCAGCGGAAAAAACACACTGGAGGTATCTACAGACAGGATCAATTTCTCCGATTATGGCGGTACTAAAAGTTTTGAGATTGAAACTGATGCTGAATTCTGGACTATAACGCTGTCTTCTCCCGCCGAATGGATCCAGGTAAGACCGGATTCAGGTGGAGTGGGAACCAGTATGGTAGAACTTACCGCTGCCAGCAACCCGCTTACCAGTAAAAGGACAGTCAACCTGATAATACATGCAGACGATGCTACAGATGTGGAACTTGCAGTTAGCCAGTCCGGTGCCCTGTATCCCAGTTACAACACTAATCCGATCGATCCAGATGCGACAGGTATGATCAGCACAGCCATGCAGCTCGCAAACAAAATATCGATAGGCTGGAATTGTGGTAATACGCTTGAGGCTATCGGAGGAGAAACCAATTGGGGGAATCCGCAAATCACTCTTGAACTTATTGAGCTTGTAAAACAGAGTGGCTTCAATGCGATACGCTTCCCATGCTCCTGGGACCAGTATACCGACCAGGAGACAGCTGAAATACAATCGAGTTGGTTAAACCGGATAGAGGAAGTTATACAGATGTGTATGGACGAGGATCTGTATGTGATCATCAACATCCACTGGGACGGTGGATGGCTGGAAAACAATTGCACTACCGATAAACAGCAGGAGAATAACGCTAAACAAAAAGCCCTCTGGGAACAGATTGCCACTCACCTGAGGGATTTTGATGAGCATTTGTTATTTGCCGGTGCCAACGAACCCAATGTAGAGAACGCTGAACAGATGGAAGTACTCATGAGCTACCATCAGACTTTTATTGATGCCGTGCGGTCTACTGGTGGAAGGAATAGCTTCCGGGTTCTGATAGTGCAAGGTCCGTCGACGGATATCGAGAAAACCTATAATCTCATGACTACTATGCCCATCGATGAAATTCCGGACAGATTAATGGCTGAAATTCATTACTATACACCTTACCAATTCTGTTTGATGACAGAAGATGCCGATTGGGGAAATATGTTTTACTACTGGGGAGAAGGTTATCATTCGGATACTGATATAGAACATAATGCAACATGGGGTGAGGAATCTACCGTAGATGAATTAATGGGGCTAATGAAATCACAATTTGTTGATCATGGAATACCCGTGATTATGGGTGAATTTGCGGTAATTCGACGCTCATCACTCACGGGCGAAAACCTTGATTTACACCTGGCATCAAGAGCTTATTATCTGCAATATGTAACCCATCAGGCTAAATCCAATGGAATATTTCCTTTCTACTGGGATGCCGGCAATATGGGTAATAACGCATCTGCACTTTTCAACCGACAAAATAATACGGTTTATGACCAACAGGCATTAGACGCATTGATAGAAGGTGCAAATGAATAATAATTAATATCAAAATATACAAAGCTTAAAACATGAAAACTACAGTCATTATTTTTAGCATACTAGCACTCTTTTCACGGGAAATAATAAATGCACAAGATAAGCAAGAAAATAGGATTATATCTTTTGATTTTCAACAGGAGAAAGGCAAAATGATTAAGATGTTCAATGAATGTATTGGTGCAGGTCGCGCAAACGAAGGCTTAAGAGCCGACTGGCAGAAGCAATTACGCATAACTAAACAGGAATGTGATTTCAGATATATACGCATGCACGGACTTTTAACTGATGATATGGCAGTTTACAAGGAAGATCGGTTGGGGAATCCAATATACAATTTCCAGTACATCGATGTTTTGTATGATTATATTCTTGAAATTGGAATGAAACCGTTTGTAGAACTTGGTTTTATGCCTTCGGCCCTGGCTAGTGGCGATCAAACTATTTTCTGGTGGAGAGGAAATGTTACACCACCTAAAGATTACACAAAATGGGAAGACTTAATCCGTAATATAGTCCAGCACTGGACTGAACGATATGGTGAAGAGGAAGTAAAAACATGGTATTTTGAAGTATGGAACGAACCAAATTTAACTCCGGGATTTTGGACAGGCACACAGGAAGAGTACTTTAAATTGTACAAACACGCTGCAATGTCTGTAAAAAGTGTCAACTCTGATTACAGGGTAGGAGGGCCTGCAACCGCAGGGGCTGCTTGGGAGCCGGAAATGATTGGATTCTGCCAGAAAAACTCAGTACCCCTCGATTTCATCAGTACCCATGCCTATGGAGTGGATGTGGGCTATCTTGATGAATTTGGGGGTACAGGTACCCTATTGAGTAAAAATGACTGGAGTTTAAGCCGTGATGTTATTCAATCCAGAAAGGAAATCTCAGAATCTTCTATGCCTCATCTTGAGTTACACTATACCGAATGGAGTTCGTCCTATACTCCTGCCGATCCTTTGCACGACAGCTATCATGAAGCAGCCTATATTCTTAACAAAATAAAACAGGTTGGAAATGCTGCTAATTCTATGTCGTATTGGGTTTTCACCGATATATTCGAAGAAGCCGGCCCCCGGTTTACACCCTTTCATGGTGGCTTTGGACTAATGAATACACAGGGTATTAAAAAACCAGCTTATCATGCCTATAGTTTTATGAATAAACTGGGTGATACAGAACTGAAAAATGACGATGATGCTTCCTGGGCATGTAAGGATAAAAATGGTAATTTTCAATTGTTGTTTTGGGATTATACCCATACACTTCCCGACTCAATTAATAATCAGGACTATTATATCAGAGATTTACCGGCAAAGAATAAGGGTATGGTAAGCATTAATATTTCAGGAATACCAGAAGGAAATTACCAAATGGAAATTATTCAAATTGGTTATTTGCATAACGACCCATACACTTTATATTACAAATTGGGTAAACCTGCCCAGTTAACAAAAACCCAGGTAGAATTTCTGAAGAGCATGAGTTCTGGCAATGCGGAAATTACTGAACCGATAGAGGTTCAATCCGATGGCTCCTTTAAAAGGGATTTTCCATTGCATGAGAATGACGTGTATTTAATAAGCTTTACAAAATTATAAAGATGTATAAATTCATAGTATCCGCCCTGTTCATAAGCATCTCCTTTATTGCGAATGCACAGAACCAAAACAACTCCTCGGAATTGGGTACCTACCGGAACCCGATATTTGCCGGGGATTATCCCGACCCAAGTCTTTTGGTTGATGGTAAGGATTATTATATGGTACATTCTTCCTTTGAGTATTATCCTGGACTTTTAATCTGGCATTCCACCGATTTAATTAACTGGACTCCTGTTGCCAACGCATTATATAAATA
>CAYMQP010000155.1:0-8901 GCA_964392505.1 uncultured Bacteroidales bacterium | reverse complement strand
GCTTAGTATTTCCGATTCAGCCTTTACACCCAATCCCTACCGATACATTTACGGATTAATTGATAATTCGGGAAAGGGTTACGCCCAGGGAGTGGATTTCTTTTGGAGAGATCAGGCCAGCATAAAGAATTTCGATTACTGGATTTGTTATAGCTACATTGATACAAGGCGTCTTTATAGTAACTTTATAAATGAGGCAACTCCTGATTTTATTTCGGATCATAATCTAAATATTTTGCTCAAATATTTTATTGAAACATGGGGTCTTGCAATAAGTACAAGTTATACCTATGGAAGCGGTAGACCCTATTATAATCCCGATGATACAGAGTTCATGCATTCGCGTACACCTTCAATAAATAACCTGTCGTTGAATCTTAGTTATATTTCCACATTTGGCCGATGGTTCAGCGTGTTTTATATCTCCATTGATAATATTTTCGGTTGGAAAAATATTTATGGATACCGATATTCGTCCGATGGTCAACAACGTTATCCTGTAAGACCGGCAATTGACCGATGGATATTTATCGGGGTAACCATTTCCTTAACCGAATTCAGTATAGATGAATTATAACTTTCGAAATAACCTGTCGATATGAAAAAAACATGCATTGCTTTTTATTGTTCGATTATTTTTCCTGCCCTTACTTTAAGTGCGCAGGACTTTGATTCAATTCTGGCCTCTACCCTGGTGCAGTTTGAACGGGATACCACCATCGAAATGATGGCTGCAACAGTGAATCGGTTCGAAATGATTGCCGGAAAATGGAACGACCAGTGGTTGGCACATTACTATGCAGCCTACAGCGAATCGGTTTATTCTTACATAGAGCAGGAAGAACATAAACGGGACGCCTGGCTCGATAAAGCTGATCTTCATCTTCAGCAGGCTGAGCAACTCTATGGTCAGGATAGTGATGAATTATACGTTTTAAGAGCTTTACTTGCCAGTGCACGATTATCTGTAAATCCAGGCAGTCGGTGGGAAAAATATGGTGAGGTATTTGACCAGAATATAACCAAGGCAAAATCGATAAATCCGGCAAATCCACGTATATATTATTTACAGGGAAACAGCCTGTATTATACTCCAAAAATGTTTGGTGGAGGACCTAAAAATGCCATGCCCTTTTATGAAATAGCAGATAGCCTCTATCAACAAGTGAATTTAGATAGCCTCGACATAAGCCCTTCGTGGGGAGAGATACAGAATACAGAAATGCTCGGCAATTGCAGAGAGTCTGTAAAATCTAAATAATCTTCAGGTTTTCCGAAAAAATCTTTATCGATACTGCGCCCTTCCAGTTCGATCATAATAATATTATTGATCTTTATTCTTTTTATATCATACTTAAAACTATGTCTTTATACTATCTATTTTTTGTTTACTTTTTCGCAAGACTTGTACGATAAAATATGCTTGTTGCAGTTAAGTAAATATATAATGCCTGCTTTGTGCTATTATGAATTTTAATTCCGATTGCTGAGGTATTTTAGTGACAAGTCTGACCAAAATTCATGACAACACATTTTATCTCACAACTATTTTTACAATCCATTCACCTACTCATACTTATTGTATTTAAAAAAGCAATTATTTACCTACCCTAAATGCTTTTTATGAGTATGTACATGGTATATTTGGCGATTTTTCAGGAAAATTAATCGCTAACATTAAACAAATATTATGAAAGCAATAGGCATTGTTTTAGTTACCCTGGTTTTGTCGTGGATGTGTACCCAGGGTCAGGAAATATCCCAGGAAGTCGTTTCTTCATCAGGTGACTGTTTTGATAACTCATCGGGACAGTTAAGCTGGACATTGGGAGAACTGGCTACAGAAACTTATGAAGCAGACGACGCAACATTAATTCAAGGTTTTCAGCAACCTATCTATGAAGTTGCTACAGTTTTTGAAAATACTGAATATAACAATCTGATTCAGGTTTATCCCGTTCCGTCTTCTGATTTTATTACTGTGGAATTTGAAGAAATCCAGGATGTTATCCAAATTGTCCTGTATAATTTGCAGGGTGAAATTATTTCAACCAAACAGGGAGAATCAGCAACTGTTACTCTTGATCTTAATAACCTCTCTCGGTCAGAATATATTCTAAAAATTATGAATAAAGAAAAAAATCTTATGAAATCATATAAAATTATAAAACACTAAATCCAGATAACATGAAAAAATTTTTATTATTACCAATTGCATTACTATTTGCATTATCAATTATTGCACAAAGTCCACATGCTTTTAAATACCAAGCCGTTGTAAGAAATCCGGATGGTACTGTTGTTGAAAACTCTAATGTCTCATTTGAGATCGTAATTTTACAAACCAGCCGTGTAGGAATTCCAGTATATACCGAAACACATAATGTTATAACAAATGATTACGGAGTGGTTAACCTGGAAATAGGAAATGGTGACACGTCAGATGAGCTTTCTTCAGTTGACTGGGGAGCGGATAATTATTTTATGAGAGTATCTATGGATATAGAAGGAGGCACAGACTACCAGGAAATGGGAACAACACAATTATTATCAGTTCCTTATGCACTTTATTCCGAAACAGCTGAAAATATCCCTGATAGTACGGTTACAAGTGCTATAATTAGAAACGGCGAGGTGCAGGCTGATGATCTTGCCGATGGCGCTGCATTGGCAGAAATACTTGATGATGACGGAACCGAATCAGGACTTGACGCAGATTTGCTTGATGGTCAAAGCGGTAACTATTATTTTACACCTAAAATTGCATTTTATGCATATAACTCTTCAACTGATAATATTTCAACAACTTCGGTAGTTCAAGTGGAATTTAACTCAGAAAAATTTGATATAGAAGACAATTATAGTACTGCAAATGATGAGTTTACTGCTCCTTATGCCGGTATATATAATTTCGAAGCTGCTGTAAGTGCTGGGGCTATCAGCTCTGTATATGACCCAGATTTATTTTTATATGTTAATGGTACTCATTATACAACACTTGCAAAACAAAACATATCAGACAGCGGTACCGAACAAATTTATTCGGGAAGTATTACCATACAACTTGAGCAGGGTGATGTAGTGGATATCAGATTTCAAGCCGAGCAAGACAACGGATATTTCATTAGGGGAACTCCAATGGGACTTACTCGTTTTTGCGGGCATCTTGTATCCAGGACTTATTAACCTGAAAACATCTTAAACACACTTTTCTAATCAAATAAATTTTAATTATTTTGCCCTGATATGTTTGCAAAATATCTGTCAGGGCAGTGGTTGACAACTGGGACAAAAATAAATGGCACCTCCCAGATACTGCTCCTTCACAAGTGTATTACCACAATTCTGACAAGGATCTTTTAAAGTATTTTTTGAAAGTATTGTTTTATATCCTCCAACGTGCCCGAAGAAATCTTTTTCGGTATCGCGTCCTCCCAGTTCAGTCATTTTCGCTAGTGTTACCTTCAGACTATGTAACAATTCGGATTTCTGAAAATCGGATAATGTAGATTTTTTACGTCTGGGGTGCATGCCGGCATTAAATAAAATATCCTGTAACACACCATTACCAATGCCCGGAATACGTTGTTCTGTAGCAAGCAGTGCTTTTAGTGAAATGTCTTTTGTGGTATTTTTAAAAAGGTTGTCGAAAAACACTTCATTAAACCTGTCATCAAGAGGAGATATGCTTTTCAGACTAACTTGATAATACGGATTATCGAATACACCCTTGTATACCCAAATACCACCATACATGGCAACAGTACAGGCAACAAAACTGTCATTATCGAATGCAATTAGCAACTGGTGTTTTTCAGGACGCTTTTCAAATGGTTTGTAATATCTCATATTGGTACCCTCACCGACTGTGATACATGTATTATCATCACAATAAATATCGACAAACATTCCATGCCCCTTTGTTGAAATAACCTGCTTACCTGTTAACAGTTTTGGGTAATCCGCCGGATCGCCATGATAAAAAGCAAATTTATGCTCATTTGTAGCATTCACAACTTCGGTAATCTTCTTATTAATTAATGTATTGCCAGCCTGTGTGCTAACAGTTGTTGATTCGGGAATTTCTAACATAGCTATCTATAGTTTTTTATTTTGTTTCATTTTTTCCTGATAGTCCATCTGAAAGACAATATTGCAAGTATAATTAAGCATACCGAATAGAGCAAAACTACATAAAAATTGTTCGAAATAGCATCAAAACCTGATCCTGAAAGTAATGCTTTTGCAGCATCGACTCCATGAGCAAAAGGGATCGAATAGCCTATAGTTACGAAAACACCACCTATTAATTTCAAGGGTGTCCAGGCACCCGAAAACAGGCTGATAACCACAACCAACAAAGAACCAATACCCGAAATCTGATTTTCTGTAAAAAATGTTCCAAGTATAATCCCAAGGCTGATGCATATCAAAGCGATCAAAAGCAATATAACTACTGATATAAATACATTACCGAATGTGGCTCCAAGTAATGCTCCCACAATAAAACATACAATAATCTGAATAATGGCCAGCGGTATGAAGGGCAACATGTAAGCCAAAATAAAATCGGATGCTTGTAAAGGAGTTGTAAAAAGCCGGACCAGGAAAGCACTTTGCCTGTCTTTCGATAATAATATAGCAGAGATCATAATTAACAATGCAAAACTGACAACAATTATACCCGGTATTAACGCTTGAGGTGAAAAGATTTCAAGCTGGGATTTTTTATAAATAGAAGAAAAGAGTATCAGTAAGGCAACGGGCATAATTAATCCTAACAGAATGGAAACAGGGTCGCGATAAACCTCTTTGATATTTCGACTGGCTAAACTATAGAATTTCATGTGGAAGCCTCCTTTCCTGTTAAATAAATAAAAACTTCGTCTAAACTCGGTTCTTTCATATTTATTCCGCTGATCTTTACCTTTTTCTCCCGTAACAAATCAATAATGGAATAGAAATCTATTTGTTCAGACTTTATTTCAATACCGGAGGATATTTTGTTTACTTCCACTCCCTGTTTAATAAAAATACCGACTAATTCAGAACTAATATTTTCGGCCGAAATTTTTAGGATCTGCTTGCCTAAATACTGGTTTTTCAGCTCAGCAGAAGTTCCTGTGGCAATTATTATCCCTTCGTGTAGTATTGCAATATGGTCGGCCAGTGAATCGGCTTCTTCGAGGTAATGTGTTGTTAACAGAATAGTTTTTTCTTGTTTCAGTTTTTCAATATAATTCCAGACCGATCTTCTTGCATGCGGATCAAGACCCAATGTGGGTTCGTCGAGGAATAAGATTTTCGGGTCGGACATTAATGCCATGGCTATACTTAAGCGGCGCTGCAACCCTCCCGAAAGTTTTCGTGCCTGGTCTTTCCTGTTTTCGAGTTCCATTAATTCCATCATATACTTTGCCCTTTGTTTCGCTTCATTCCTTTTCAGACCGCAAACACCACCCATCAGCGTGAGATTCTCCCGTGTTGTTAAATGTCCTGCTATGGCAGTTTCCTGTGGCGAAACACCAATGATTTCTTTTATTTTAATTGGATTTTCTTTAATGCTGAAATCCAATACCGACGCACTCCCCGATGTGGGCTTCAATAAACAACTTAACATTTTAATAGTCGTTGTTTTACCGGCACCATTTGTACCAAGCAATGAGAAAATCTCGCCCTGGCAGATTTCAATATTTAAATTGTTTACGGCAATGCGGCTACCAAAATGTTTCGTCAGATTATCGGTTTTAATGGCAATGTTGTTACGATCCATACAGGATTTTTTTGGATTTACGATATGTGTGTCATTTAAAATGGTTTGCTATAAATATATGCTTTTAGTATTACCCTATTCATATGTATCGGTCAATTTTAATTTTTCATCTTTCGTACCCTATAACATAAATTATGTTGGTTCCTGAGTATACTTTCTCACCAATAGAGCTGGTATTATTAATGATATCCCAATCAACAAATCGATATAGGCAAATATATTATTACTCATCTGAATAATAGCTCCTATTCCAATAATCAGGGCGTAAATTGCACTAACCAGTAAAGTTGTCCAGGCACTTTTACTTTTGTCTTTCAATCCTCTTATCTGAAGCCATGAAATCAATCCGGGCAAAACAGTTCCTAATCCTGTAGCCAGATACATGAATATAAAAACAGAAAATTGTCCTTCTGTTAAATTCCTATACATTGGAATTACCATAATCGAGGCGGCAATATGAATTAATCCTAGAACGATTAAAGCAATACTTGTGATACGGATCCAAATAATTAGTTTCTTCATAATATCTGATTTTGGCTATGAATGATAACTTAGGTATAATCATTTTATGTATTACATACAACACGCTTCCGGTCACCCTGCAAATTACAACTTTTTAAAACCTAAGTCAATAGTTGTGTGTATTATTAAGCCTGATTGCTACCCCGCAGGAGCCAGAGAGATTGGCGAAATCATTACGAAAAAGAACAAGTCAAAAACTTGCGTTATGTTGGGATGTTTGGCTTAGTACTTATTTTTGTCCATGTCTTTTTTATAGTTTTTAACCATTCTCCCAAATTCTTTGTCTTTTTTTCTTCTCTCTGCAACCGTCGATTCAAAATGTGCCTTCTCTCGCTGCATTTTTAGATAATTTTCATAAGAATTTTTGTCCAGCTCTCCTTTTTCAACGGCTTCAATAACCGAACATCCGATCTCGCTGGTATGAGTACAATCTTTGAATTTGCAGTTTTGAGAAAGGCCGAAAATTTTATCGAATGTAGTTTCTAATCCACCGGCCGAATCTGCTATTCCTACTTCCCGCATCCCCGGATTGTCGATAAGAATTCCACCACTGTCAATAACAATTAATTCCCTGTGGCTGGTAACGTGTTTACCTTTGTTTGTACTATTGCTAATTGCATCTGTTCTCATTATGGTTCTGCCGGAAAGATTATTCAACAACGTAGATTTTCCAACTCCCGAAGAACCCAGCATACAGTATGTCTTTCCCTTCTCAATAAGCTTTTTCAGGGAATCGTATCCAATCCGGGTTTCGTTACTAATTGCAATTACCGGTATATTTTTAATTCGTTGATTTATACCATCACGTATTTCGGCGATTTTTTGTTCATTATCAAATCGGTTTTTGTCAGTACAATTATCGGTTTTACTTCAGACGAATAACAAATTGTCAGGTATCGCTCAAGCCGGTTAATATTAAAATCCCTGTCGACAGCCTGAACTAAAAAGGCATAATCGATATTTGTTGCGATTATTTGTATCACTCCGAACTGACCGACAGCCTGTCGTGAAATAATCGAGAATCGTGGCAGTATTTTATGAATTATGGAAAAACCGGAATCATAAATTGTCAATGCAACCCAATCGCCTACTGCAGGAAAATCTTCACGACTTTTTGCCGAAAATCGCAAATTCCCTGTTATCTCAGCTTCCGATTCTCCCTTTTCTGTGCTGATAATATATCGTTCCTTATGTTCCGCAATAACCCTTCCCATCTCAAAGCCCTGGAGATTATGCTCTATCCTTAACTTTTCGAGTGTACTATTATATCCAAGATCTTCTAATTTCATTTCAGTTTCTTTTATGCACGGGTTTTTGTAGTAAGCAAAATGGTCGAATGCAGGATGCGTCGTATAGTGCTTCAAGTTAAGAAAAACCTTAATCATAACCAATTGAGACAAAACTCAATCAAAATTCACTTTGTGCCAACTATTAAAATGAATATTGAATATGTAGTAAAGCCTGGCGAGCTGGCTGCCCGGATGCTTAAGTTTACATCTTAATTAGTTCGAAGACCTGACTACCATCAGGCAGGCTAACCTTTACCACCGACGCAGACGGGAGTCTATACTGAGCTTAAGGTCTATTTACCTGTTCATAGACGTTCTTCTTCTATTCCTAAAAGCCTTTTGGCGAGTTATAATAAGGATTGCCGGGACCGGAATCGAGAACTGAGTGGCCTGTGCCAATTAATTAATCTTCACCCCTTTAACCACTTTAATACTTGAAGGAGTTTTAAGTAAACAGAAGTAAATGCCTTCCGGTTTGTCACCAGATAACCATGTGAAACGGTGTTCTCCCGAAGTTAAAAACCGTTCCGCTAAAGTTTCAATCATTACCCCGGCAGAATTGTAAATCTCCAGTTTGATATTACCGGCTTCAATAAGGTTCAAAATAACCTGTGTTGAAGAAGAAAAAGGATTTGGATATATAGTAAACTGATCATCTGATTTTATATATTCCTGTGATACGGTTGGCAGCTCAAATTCGAACCAATTCAGATTGAAAGGTCCCTGTGCTATCAGAATCTTAAGTTTATGTCTGCCTGTTGTCAAATTAGCCTGTCTTGGAAGCGTTATCCAGTTCTGCCAGCCACCTGTAGGCGGAACAAGAAAGTCGAACATCAGGGTATTGTCAAAATAAAATTCACCACGGGTATTCTGAATACCTGCATCCTGTGCTACACAAAAATCAATGTCATACGTACCGGTTTGCTGGATATCTACATAATATTCCATCCAGTCGCCGGATTCGAGATATCCCAGGTTCACCTCGCTGCTGGGTTCAGTCGACCGTTCCGATATGGCTCCAAACGTATCCCAGTAATCTTCGGCTTCGATCCTTCCGGGAATAGGGTGGTAGTACTCCACCGAGTCGGTCTTGAATTTCATCCAGTTAATATTCCAGTCGCCACTATTAATTATCAAACTCATCCGGTAACTGCCTGCGGGTAATGATACAGTTTCTCTGATCGTCATCCAGTTCAGCCAGCCACCGGTGCCGGGAACCGTGAATGTAAGGTAGGGAACGCCGTTCAATTGTATCTGCCCTTGTCCTTGGGGGCTCGATGCCAGTTTAGCTATCCGTAAATCGACATAGTACCTTCC
>CAYMQP010000154.1:6959-8993 GCA_964392505.1 uncultured Bacteroidales bacterium | reverse complement strand
TCTCCCAGCGCCAGTATCTGAATATTGTCGGAATAGAATATTTCATCATTTCCGGTAGTATACGCCCTAATAATGATTTTCAGTGTATCAGCATTAGGAATATTACTAGAGACTTTAATACCTGTTAATGTTAATTTTCCGGGTATTGATCCAAAATTATCAAAAGGAATTTCATCTCCCCCATTAATTTTATAGGAGACTTGAATGTAATCATAAGCCCAGCAATCTGTGCGACAATCAGTGGAATCGTTTAACGAACCCTCTCCACTTATATCAAGTCTGGCAAAAACATTATTAGCTTCCGATATATCAATAGGATAAGATGTCCAAACTACTTCACCCCGTGTCGATTTAGCTGTCAACATATTATTTCTTACTTCAAAGTAATATGGGATACCTGTTTCACTAGTATAATCACTAAGGTCAACAGTGTGAATCTGAGAATTATCAATAATCCAGGCAGTTACTCCCAGGTCTTCAATGGTTCCGTTTGATAAGTCATCGAATGCTTCGTTCCATAATAATGATCCGAACTGAACATCGAATGAAGCTGAATTAGTACAAAAATTTGTTTGATCGGTCACTGTTACAGTGTAAGTTCCGGTATTTAAAACCGAAGGACTTTTATCATTGGATGTAAAGCCAACAGGTCCGCTCCATAAATAAGTAAGATTTGTATTAGACGATACTGCAATCAAAACAGCCGGTACATCACTACTGCAAGCCAAATGATCACCACTTATCGAGATATCAGGCAAGTCAGTATTTCCTTCAACTGAAACTGTTTTTGATGCCTGGCATCCATCTGCAGATACTACAACTGTATAATTACCTGGTATACTAATAAAAGGATTCTGCTCACTAATAATACTGTTATCTGGTGCTATCCAGTAATACGTTGCGGATTGGTTTGCTACTGAAGCTGTTAATTGAACATTTGGATCAGAACAGGTTATCGGACCGCTTACAGAAGTTGTAATATCTCCTATTGTTTGCTCATATCCCGTTATTTCCACATTATCGAAATGATAGAACTCATCGGAACCACTAGCTCTTGCCTTTATTACGACCTGTAAACTCATACCATTGAGTGTGTCTGAAGTAACGGTGGTAGTACTTATACTGCCCAGTATTTCGCTGATCAATATTTCTGAACCGCTATCCAACTTGTAGTACACCCTTAAATAATCCACATAGGTTCCGCCTGTATTCATAACTACTCCTGAGCTTCTTACATCTATAGAAGCAGTTATATTTATTTGCCCTGAAATATCAATGGAACCCGAAGTCCATACTCCTTCACTGTTGATACCGGTACCAGAAACCATAAATTCATTGCTGTTTACTGAAAATGTTCCCGGAGGGCTATTAACAGACCAACTTGTTGTGCCATTATCCGAGGTTGTTCCATCGGAAAACGTGAAATCTTCAAGCCAGATCGTTGATGCCGAACCCGGAGGTGCAGCAGCTACTTCCACTGAAGAAGTACTGGTACAACCATTCACCGGATTGGTAACAGTTAAAATATAAGTTCCCAATGTATTGGCTGACGGATTTTGTAAAGTTGATGTGTAACCTCCTGGTCCTGACCAACTAAACGTTACTTCTGAAGTAGATGAACTTCCAGACAACATTACCGTTGCATTAGTACATGAAAGTTGTCCGCTCACACTTGCAGATGCACCTGGTGGAGTGATATCCTGGGTAACCTCTTCAGATACTACCGAATAACATCCGGTTGAAGGATCAGTAATTGTCAACGAATAGGTACCGGATGTACTTATCGCAGGATTTTGCAAATCAGAAGTAAAGTTATCAGGTCCCGACCAGCTATAGGTTACCCCCGTAACACTTGAGTTTCCAATAAGTGTAACCATACTATCAATGCAGGTAAGAGCTCCGCTCACTGATGCTGATGCATCTATCTGGACGCTGCCTGTAATATTGATATTATCAAAATAATAAAATTCATCCGATCCGGAAGCCCTGGCTTTTATTATGGATGTTGCCGGAAACAATAATGAAAATGTTGAA
>CAYMQP010000154.1:0-6949 GCA_964392505.1 uncultured Bacteroidales bacterium | reverse complement strand
GTAGTTCCTACACTGCTATTGCTGTTAATTGAACCCAATTTTTCATCAAATAAGACCTCAGATCCACCATTCAGTTTATAATAAAATCTGACGTAGTCAATATAAGTTCCACTGGTATTCATTACGGCTTCCCCGGTTACCGAACTTCTTATATCTGTGGATATGTTTACATTAGTTTTTCCTGAAATATCAATCATTTCAGATGTCCAAGTGCCCTGGGCGCTTGTTCCGGTGTTGGTAACCCTGAATTCGTTGTTATATACTGCAAATGTTCCGGTTGTACTCGAAACTGACCAACTTGTGATCCCATTATCAACAATAGTACCGTTTGTATGTGGAAAGTCCTCAAGCCAGAGGGTACCTGTAACACCGGCGTTTGAGATCACCTGTACCGTATCAGTACTTGTGCATCCATTAGCCAGATCAGCCACCGTTAACGAATAGATTCCTGAAGCATTGACCGAAGGATTCTGTGATGTTGATGCAAAACCGTTCGGCCCTGACCAATTATAGGTGACGCCAGAGGTGGCTGACTCTCCTGAAAGAGTAATTGAAGTAGTTGTACAAGAAAGGGTATCGCTAACTGTTGCTATAGCTCCCGGGGCTGTTGTATCCCGGGTAATTTCGGTTGCAGCAGTGGAAGTACAACCATTGACAGGATTAGTCACTAAAAGTGTATATGTTCCTGTATCGCTTACTAAAATATTTTGAGATGAGGAGATAAAAATCCCGGGTCCTGACCAACTATAGATTACTCCGGAAGTAGCTGAACTACCGGATAGTGTAACAGATGCTGCATTACAGGTCAAATCCCCACTTTTTGTAACTGCAGCACTTGGGGCTGTGGTATTTTGAATGACCCTGGCGGTGTCTGTGGCTATATCACCACTCGCGGGATCAGTTACAGTTAATGTATAAATTCCCGTATCAGCAACCGTTGGATTTTGTATAGATGAGGTAAAGCCATTCGCTCCTGACCAGCTATAGGTTACCCCGGAGGTATTTGAGCTTCCTGAAAGCGTGATTGATGTTATGGTGCAGCCAAGCACACCACTCACAGAAGCTGTGGCAGTTAACTGACTAATCCCAGCTGTTACTTCAACATTATCAAAATGATAAAACTCATCAGAACCAGAAGCCCTTGCCCTTATGATAACTTGTAAATTTGTACCGCTGAGCGATATTGAAGATATGGTAGTTGTAGTACTGATGCTGCCCAGTATTTCATTGATCATAACTTCTGATCCACCATTTAGCTTATAATATATCCTCAGGTAATCCATATAAGTTCCTGTTGTATTCATTACTACCCCTGAACTTCTTACATCTACCGAAACAACCACATCTGTTTTTCCTGAAATATCAATGGAACCGGATGTCCAGACTCCTTCGCTACTGGTTCCTGTACCTGAAACCATGAATTCACTACTGTTCACAGAAAATGTTCCCGGAGGAGTATTAATGGACCAACTTGTTGTCCCGGTATCTGAATCTGTACCATCGGTTAAAGTAAAATCTTCCAACCATAAAGTGTCTGAACTTCCTCCGCCAGATGTTACCGTTATTGCACAGGTATCTGTTTTACCACCATCCCGGGTAGTCACACTGATGATAGTTGTGCCCGTATCAACTGCCGTGACTATTCCATTAGCATCAACTGTTGCAATATCAGTATTGCCGGATGCCCAGCTTACTGTCTGATCACTTGCATTAGACGGTGATATAGTAGCAGTAAGAGCTGAAGTTTCACCTGGTGTAAGCGATAAGCTCATCGGGGTCAGCAAGACTCCTATTACCGGTATGCTTGCGATACCCCAAACACGCCATTCCAATATCCCTGTTGATTCGCTCGAATTAAGCATCGAAACACGGAACCTATTTGTGGTTACGCAGTTTATGTTGAGGCTATTCCATGCGTCCTTTACTTTTGGAAATGTTCCGCAGTTTACCCATTCGCTTCCATTCCAGTATTCAACATATGCAATGGTTGGGGTCAATACCCCTCCGCCATCATCAAACCAGTAAATTTCAGTTTGGGTAATGGTGTAATTCGATTCCCAGTCGTATTCAACCCATTGGATGGAATTGGGATTGTCCCAATTGCCATAAGCACCGTTGCTTTTGTCGTTCGAGTTTGACGGGCTCGAATTGTCATTTACAGCTGTTAATGTCTCCCATGATGAAACATATGAGGTTGATGCTGTCGCTATCAATGCTATATTCGGAACATTTTGCTCCAAAAATGTAACTGTTACCGATTGTGAAACAGCACATCCATCTGCCGGGTTCGTTACCACAACAGTATAAGTCCCTGGTGTATTTACCGTAGGGTTTTGTGATGATGATGTGAAGTTGTCAGGGCCTGACCATGAATAGGTTACTCCGCTTATCGAAGCCGAAGCGTTCAGTGTGACTGTATTATTTGAACAGGATATTTCCCCACCTGAAGAGGTTACCTGAAAACTAGATTCACTAGATTGAACCAGTATATTATTTAATACATGACCTTCATAAACAGAAGTATTGAGCATCCGTGCCACAAATTGGATCGTACTACCCGATAATCCATTTGCACAAGCAGTCACCAAGTCACCGGCTATACCATCTATCTCCCCGTTGTTCATCAGTGTTTCGGCTCCGCCGTTCAGTTTATAATACACTCGAATATAATCTTCACCACTCTCCAAACTACCATTGCTATATATGTCAGCTGAGACGTCTACGCTTTGATATGATGAAATATCTATGACTTCGCTGGTCCAAACTGCTTCCCCGTTCAGGTATCGTCCTACAAGTCTGTGCTGGCGGATGTCGAAGTAGCCATAACTGCCTATTGAAGCAGCCGAGATGTCTAACATCCAGGCTGAACTACCATTGTCTACAGTGGTATTGTCCGGTAAATCATTAAAGGTTTCGTACCATACCAGGTCGTCCGGCATCAAAACAGATTCTGCTGTTACATATACATTGTCCATAATGTGAATCTCCCCAACTGCACCATTTCTAAAGTGGGCAATGATTTGTAGTTTTTCCCCCGAAATTCCTGATGTAGTGGCTGTTACAGGAGTAAAATCGTCATTATGTTTTGCATTTTGAAGAGGTATGGCGGGACCGTCGTCCACACGGTAGTATACGTTTACGGAGTCTGTGAACTCCAGGATTCCCTCCTCTGCAAGGTCCACCATTATGCCCACGTTTTGGTAATATTTGATGTTGATGTATTCCGATACCCATAACACTTCACTGTTTACATAGTGGGCTTCGAATTTGCCATCAACTACTTCAAAATGACCTGAAATACTGGCTCCCTTTAAATCCGTGTTCCAGGCTGACTTACCAGCGCGCATTGTAATCCCGTTGGGGCAGTCATCGAAGTTTTCATACCAGATAGTATAATTTGGTTGAGCCAAAGACAAGGAGCTTTCCAATATTATCAAAAAAGAAATTGAAGCAATGGGTTTCATTCCGGGTCTTCGAAAAACATTCTTGATAAAAACTAATATGACTTTATAATATCTTTTCATCTTCATTTAATTATTCTGGCTCCTGAATTTTTTTTCGGCTATAATTGCATTTTTTGAACAGTTCTCATGTTGAAAAAACTGTAAAATCCAATACGATTAATTTTATACCTGACTGTTAAGTTGTAAGTTAATGAGTAAATGTTCTTTGTGGATAAAGCCATTTTTATTCCTCCTTCTATAAATTCTTTTATCCAAATAATTACAGGACTATTTCCGGCAATGCACGCTGAAAATAACTTATATCCTGCAACAAGAATGTGAAAGTGAAGGTGGTATCGGGAATCAATGGGTAGAAATGATCTGGGCTTTTATTGAAAGTATGGTAAATGTGTGTCCACCTTTCTGCCGGGAATTCTGCTTATATAAAAATCCATTGTATTAGCCTGTAAATTTAATTATCCCTGGTAATTTGGGAATTTATCACTAAATCTCAGTTTTCAGTTTGATTTCCGGATACACTTCGCCTTTAAAATGTTTATATTATCCAACCTTAAACTCCGGTTTGGGAATAATGGTAAAATAGGGATAAAGCAATTGATGAATAACACCGCAACAAACATGTTATTAAATCAAGATTTGATAATACAACAAGAAATCTAGGGTATCAAAGAACTATATGAAATAGCCCAAGTTCAATTTATAACTTTACCTAACTTTTCTCCTGTGAACAAATATAATAATATATTACGGTTTGAGTAGAAATAATTTAATGATTTATATCACCTTTTTCCTATATAATTTTCTGTTTTTTAATAAGAATTAAATGGATTGGTTATACATACTTTATTCAATCTATGTCAGGTCGTTACGATGAACAGAAATTGTCATAAGCATGATGTTTTCGTTTAATTTTTAGCTCTTAAAGCCATAAACCTACGGGCAAGACCTGGTATCCCTTTTGAACCTTAACTTTTTGGTTTTCTGTTAAATCATCCAGAAATTGGTTCGAAAACAGTACGTTTGGGTTCACAAGTAAAAAGCTTCATAATTAATATGAGGCCCTTTTCATAATTAGAAAAACAGTTTTTTTGACACTAGCAGGAGCGATCATGTGTCTCGTCCTGAAATAGGTTGATACTTTTAGACAGCCAAATCAGAAACAAACAATATATTGGATTTATATATAATCTCCTCATAATCTGATGCGGATTTTTGCGATCCGCAGCAGGAGGATAGTCAATAGTAATACTAAATCCCTTTATCGCTTATACCTGCCCATGAGTTGACCTTCGGCAAGAATGTGGTCTTTCATGGCCCTGAGTAACTCAGTCTTATTACTACCCGGTTGCAGCGTGAGTTCTGTATCCAGGGCATAGATCTTAAAATAGTACCGGTGTGTTCCGCCCGGAGGGCATGGACCTCCATAACCGAATTTCCGGAAATCATTAATACCCTGTTTTGCGCCGTTCTCTAATACTTTATCAGGTGGTATGCTCGGGGATAACTCTTTAATCATTGGTGGGATGTTAAACAACACCCAGTGTACCCAGGTACCCATCGGTGCATCCGGATCATCACAAATAATTGCAAGGCTTTTTGCGCCTTCAGGAATCCCGGTCCATGTTAGTGGGGGCGAGATATCCATTCCATCACAGGTATAATCCTTCGGTATCATGCCGCCATCGGTAAAGACAGTACTTGTTAGTGAAATTGTCATTTTCACACCTCCTTTCGTTTTTGGGTAAATCCTTTTTGTTTTGCCCTTGCAACAGCACAGACAAGTCAATAAAATCAACAGGTTGAAAATTCTTCTACTTGTGATCATTGATCATCAATTAGTAAATAATTAGCAATATTGTATTCAGTCATCGATTAGACCATATTTAATAAATTCTATTATAAAATTAATCAGTTTAGTTTTCAAAGTCAAGTAGCAGTAATCTGGGTTTAGTTTGAAAATTGGGCAAGATTAACTTCGTCGACCGCGTTCGCATAAAGCTTTACCTTGCTCCGTCATAGCGGCTTCGCGAAGGCGAGGACGGTTGCGAAGCTTCTCCATCGTAAATTTACTTCGAAGAAGGAGCTCGCCCTTCGGGCTTCAATCGCTTCACTACACTGCGTTTTGTTCGCAATTGTAAGTGTTAGATAATTCGTGTTTTTATTCACTCTCTTTATCATTTGAAGGAATATTATCTTCAACCACTAAACGTGTTCTGGGCAGACTTTCAGGATAATTATTCTGCAGAAACTCAATTAATTTCTCACGCACATTCACTCTCAAATTCCAGGCACTTGGCGAATCGTGTGCACTCATTAAGGCGCGTATTTCCACTGTTTTTTCAGTAGAATTGGTTACCTGTAACACATTCACTTTTCCATCCCAGTTTTTATCCGATTTAAGAATACGGGTCAGTTCTTCTCTCAACTTATTAAATGGCACGGTATAATCGGTATAAATAAATACGGTACCCAGAATTTCAGCCGAAGTGCGGGTCCAGTTCTGAAAAGGCTTTTCAATAAAATAGGTAGTGGGAACAATGAGTCTGCGTAAATCCCAAATTCTGATAACAACATAGGTAAGTGTTATTTCTTCGATCCGTCCCCATTCGTTTTCAACAATTACCACATCGTCAATTCTGATGGGTTCCGTAATAGCCAGCTGAATTCCGGCTAAAACGGTTCCGATTAATTTTTGCGCTGCAAGGCCCAAAATTATCCCTGCAACTCCAGCTGAGGCGAATATGCTGAACCCGATTTTCTTTATACCTTCAAAGGTCGTAAGTGCAATAGCTAACGCCAGGAGTACTACAATAAAAACGAGGATACGCTCAATAATTTTAAATTGCGTATAAACCTGCCGGGCTCTTAAATTATCCTTCTGGCTTATATCGTATTGCCGCAATACGATAACTTTTCCCAGATTTATAAACCTGACGAGCAGCCAGGTAACACTAAAAATAATAGCCAGTTTCAGTATATGCTTTATAATTACAAAAGCCTGAATATTGGATGAAAATAAATATACAATAATAGTAAGGGCCAGTGTTAGTAAAAAGAACAGACTGGGTGATTTAAATTTTTCCCTGATCTTTTTAACCAGGAACAAATCAGTTTTTTTTACAATTCTTTGAAGTACCTTGAAAGTAATTACATGCAGCAGAATGGCCACGGCAATTATAACTAAACTCACAATAAGTGCCTGTAAACCATAAATATCTTTAAATTGATTCAGGTATTCTTCCGGTATCATATCACTCCTGTTTTAAATTTGTTAACTTCTAAAATTGAAGAAATAATACTTAGTATACAATTAAAACAATATTGTTTTTCAATTTATTTACTTGCCGGCTATAAAATATTTTGTCTACTTATTATCTAACACATACAGCATTGACGTTTTTAATTCCATCCTATGAAACCGCAAGAAACCTTACAGGAATAATCCAAAATCATACAGGACGGGTAAAAACCTTACAGGGTAAGGG
>CAYMQP010000153.1:0-9002 GCA_964392505.1 uncultured Bacteroidales bacterium | reverse complement strand
AGGTAATTGCGTGTTTCCTGTGCCATTTGATGCCGTAATTGCAGGCTATTCTTCATGATGTTTCGTCGCAGATCGATGTAACGGTATTTCATACGGAGTTCTTCACCTCCGTCGGTTTCATCTTCAATAGTAAATGGAGGCACTTCTGACGGATTGAGCACCTTAATTTCTTCTGCCAGGATTTCGATTTCGCCTGTAGGCATCTTAGGATTTTTATTGCTGCGTTCGGTTACCGTTCCGGTTGCCTGTATTACGTATTCACGTCCCAGCTTCCGGGCTTCCTTACAAAGTTCCGGACGGGTATCCATATTAAAAACCAGTTGTGTAATTCCATAACGGTCGCGCAGGTCGATAAAAGTCATGCCTCCCAGGTCGCGTGATTTTTGTATCCATCCGCAAAGTGTGACTTTTTTTCCGGCCGATTTCAGGTTGAGTTCGCCGCATGTATGAGTCCTGTACATGATCTGTTCCTTTTTAGGTACTTTTTATTAAACAGCGAAGATACAGCCAAGCACTGAAAATCGGAAATGTATATAGGGAAATTAATTAAAGGGATTACTTACTTCCGGTAAATAGCCCGCCTTTTATGTTAAAACCTTTACTGTATGCAGATCCCGTCAAAATCAGGATCCCTCTTTAGATGAAATCCATGTACTTTGGGTGATTTATTGAAAACAATCCATAAAAGTTATAAATGATGCAAATTATTGTTTTACAATAGGTACTGACAGAATTAAAGTACGGCTATCTTTAATATTTAGTATATAATTTCCCGGTTTAAGTTTTAAGATATTTATTAATACATGCTTTTCCGATTGGATAGTACCACTTATAATCTGTTTCCCGGTGAGATCAACCAATTCATATTCAGCTTTCAGGTTTTTCGGATTTGAAATAGTAATATAGTCTGTTGCCGGGTTCGGAAAAACATTCAGCCCATGCCCCTGGTTTTTGTTTTCTTCAATAGGGTTTATGCCTAAGGTTTGCTGTAATTCCAGTGCCTGTTCTAGTAAATCTGGATTATTGGTCCAGAATTCATCATCACATGTTGCCAGTTCTACACAGTGAGCACAGGTAGGTACGTTTTTTACATCGATAGCGCATCGCTTGACAGAGCAGCTACCAAGGAGTCCTTGAGCTGACTTGCAACTTGGGCAACCACCTGATGTATAAGTGGAACAGGTATCACAATGTTGTGTGCAAAAGGCTACCCATCGCCATTCGTCTGTTTCATCGGCAAATACTTTTATTCCTGAGCCTAATAATGTAAGTCCGGCAGAAGCTGCCAGGCTGTTTTTGATGAAAGTTCTTCTGCATTTTTTATTTGTTTTCATGGAGGGTTGATTAAAATAGTTAATGATTAAATTATATGGATTTAAATAAATTAGTGATTTGTATTCTGTATGCTATAGTATTGATTTCGAGTGTATGAGATAATAAAAAACCGAATATCCCCGGTGTGAAAAAATACATATTTTTTATTTCCACAATAATAATCAATTGTTTTACCCTATCAATAAGACGCAAAAAAGCCCTTTAACCCTTAATCGGAAATAAAAAATTCAACGCTGATAATCTCCGTGGCAAAAAGAGGAGAATTTTTTAATTATTTTTTATCTTTCTTCCATTTCTTTAGCCTCGATCTGCCTTCGGAAAGGAATAGTGATAATTCTTTATGGAAGAAAGGAGATTCCGTGGAGTTAGGAGCTATTGAGGATTACTTATTAATAGCTTTTAGTATCCAATCTTCCTTAATTAATACATCTTTCATAAGTAATTGATAGGGTAATTGTTTTAGTTTAGTATTTTTAAAACCATTCAAAATATTAACGAGTGTTTCAGCAGTTATTAATGAAAGGTTTAACTCAAACTCTTCTCTACATTCTTTTTCAAAATCTTCACTAAATTCTGGAGCAATTAATAATGATTTTATCACATGGTAATTTTTTGATTTTGCTAAATCGATATATGATTTAATCTGTCTTGACACTGAAGCAAATTTATTAAAACCAGGTTCTTTAATAGTCTTGCATTCAATAATAATTAATTCATTATGATTTAGGTTAAGAATAATATCAATTTTGTTCTTAGTATTATTTAGTTCTTTTCTAAGCTTCTCATCTACACTAAAACCGAGTTTACCGAATATTTTTTTTGTTATTTCTTCGAATTTAATTCCGATATCAGCTTCTTTAATAATTAGTCCATTCTCTTTTAATTTATTAATGTCGCGGTAGGATATTAAAGCGTAATTTTCAATGAATAGATTTTCTGCATCTTTATATTTATCGAGAATATTTGTAGTTAAAATTCCTCGTGATTTAACGCCCATTTTCTCACAGAATAATTTAAGATCTGATTCTGTAAGTAAGTCTAAAACATCACGGGGCTTTATGTTATAATCCAACAAGAAATCACTTCTAAATATATCCTCTTCTTGTAATTCAAATTCTTCTCTGATTCTATCTTTTATTTTTGGTAGGATGCTTTCTAAATCTATTAATAATTTATCATAACCGTCGATAGAAATACCTACCTTTTCATCTTTATCAATTTCCTCAAAATAATCTACAAGATTTTTTATTTTTTCTTCAATCGTTGCTCCTCTCAGATGATCTATATTTAAGAGTTTTTCAATTAGATCATTTATGAACAGCTTCTTCTCAGTAACTTTAGTATCTTCTTTAAATATATCATCCATTAAAACATCGCTAAAATTAATACCTTCCTTAATAATCTTCTTGATTTTAACTTCGAATGGATCTTTCCAGTTAATATTGTGATTCTTGGCGATAAGGTTGATTTGCGGCTCTCTTAAATTCTTTAATACGCGTCTGTAATACTTATCAGCGACTTCTTTTCCTCTAACTTTACGTAATATTCGAACGATTTCATCAGCGATGTAAATAGTAAGTGTTTTTTTCGTATAGAAAATGATTCCAAGATTCTTTAATTCATTGATAACCTTATCAATATTTTCTCTTTTTATTTTAATTATCAAATAGTTGATAAGCTTAATTTCTTCCTGGGATAAACCTAAATTTTTCGACAGAACAAGAAGAATTGATTGTTCATCAGAAGTTATTTTACAGTCGAGATTATTTAATAAATCGTTATAATATGCCGTTTGTAAACATTCTCTATAAATCTTATAATCCCTTTTACGACGTTCACTGATTTCTGATTTTTCTGATTGAATTTCCTGATCAAATTCTTTTAATTTGACTTCCAATGATTTTATCTCATTTTCATATAGTTTATTAAACCACTCCCTTGACATTATACAGTTACCATCCCTTATTAGTATATCTATTAAGATATCAAGTTGAGAAGTTGCCTCAACCAATTCGGCTTTAATATAGCTAGCAAATTCATCTTCTATCAAGTTAAGTACTTTAGCAATATTGATATTATCAACATTCTTTAGATCTTTATCTGAGTTGACCAGTATTGCTTCAATTTCTTTCGATTTTTTAGGAACTTCATCGATTATATTTGTAATTACTTTGAGAAAAGAATTCTTTTCAAAGGAGTTCAATTGATCAAGAATTTTTTCAAGTTTCATGGTTAAAAATATTATAGAATTTATATTATAATCTATTTAGAAAAATTACCTATTAGACTCATCTAGTCTACTTTCCGATAATAATATGGTAAATTACAATATATTCTGCTGATTTCAAATTTTCTTCAGCCTCTTTTCTAGTAATTATTTCTTTGTTGAACATGAAGTTTGATCTAACTTCGGAATTATAAATCCTTTGTATATCATGGAAGACGATTTTCTAAACGATGAGTATTTCATGAAGCAGGCCCTTGAGGAAGCTCGAAAGGCACAAGCCCGTGACGAGGTGCCGATAGGTGCAGTTGTTGTGGCTGATAAGCAAATTATTGCCAGAGCACATAATCTGACTGAAACGTTAAACGATGTAACGGCTCATGCCGAGATGCAGGTAATAACAGCTGCCACAAATTATCTGGGTAGTAAATACCTTGACGAGTGCAGTTTGTTTGTCACTCTTGAGCCCTGCCTTATGTGTGCTGGAGCTATTTTCTGGGCCCGACCTGGTAGACTTATTTTTGGAGCTGATGATCCGAAACGAGGGTATCTGAAATATAATATTCCCATATTGCATCCAACAACTCAACTAATTAAGGCAATATTGGCACATGAATCGGAGTTGTTACTTAAGGATTTTTTTCAAAAAAAGAGATCATAGATATAATTCTTACATTCTTTCGTAAAAGAAATATATGCCATATATTTAGAGAAAAATAAGCATCAGATGGTTATCGATATTCAACGCACTGTGATAAAAACCCAACTTCGCCGTTTCCTTACGCTAATTGGTTGTATGGTACTTGTTGTTGCTATAATGATAATCGGTGGCATACGAAACGAACTTCTGGGAATCAATACTTACAAATGGGCATTAATCATTGGAGGAGTGTATGTAGTTTCGCTAATACTGGAAGCTTTTCTCGAGTTAAATTATATTTATTTCAGCGACGAGGATGACCAAATTATTTTGCGATATTTTTCAATGAGTATGTTTAACAGGCAGAAGAATTCCATTGAAATTCCGAAAGATGTTTTTCGAGGTTATGCAATTAAAAAGTCAATTTTTGGTCTGAAAAAAAAGATAATTCTTTTTCAACGATTGAAAGTTAGTGATGTTAAATACCCGGCTGTCAGTATTACAGGCTTGAATGCCAATGAACTTCAACTGCTGGTAAAAACATTGGATCGATATAAGAAATAGTCACCTACTTCACAGCCAGGTTTAATATGGATAATCTTCAAATGAAAATAGCCCTTAATGTAATTCCTAATATTGGGCCAAAACTAGTTAGGCGACTCGTAGCTTATACAGGAAGTGTAGAAGCGGTTTTTAATGAAAAACGGCGATCGCTAGCCAAAATTCCCGGCATAGGAGAAGTAAGAGCTTCACTATTTAATACCGATAAATTACTTCAAGAAGCTGAGAAAGAAATAGAGTATATTCAAAAGGAAGGTATACAACCTCTGTTTTATCTCGATAAATAATTTCCGGTTCGTTTACAGGAATGTGAAGATGCTCCGATAATACTTTATGTTAAAGGTAGTGTTGACTTTAATGTTACCAAAGTTATAAGCATTGTAGGAACCCGTAGTGCTTCGGAATATGGCAAAGCCTGTACTGAAGAAATTGTAGGTTATCTTGCCTTGCAATATCCCGATTTACTTGTTATAAGCGGTCTGGCTTATGGTATTGATATTGCGGCTCATAAGGCTGCATTAAAAAACAACTTGAAAACTATAGCAGCTTTGGGGCATGGTTTTCAATTCATTTATCCTTCGCTGCATGTGAGCTATGCAAAAAAAATTATTGCGCAGGGAGCTCTTGTAACCGAATTTCAAAGTGACCGGAAACCTGATCCGGGTAATTTTGTAAGCCGCAACCGGATCATTGCCGGCATGGCCGATGCTACTATAATAATTGAATCAGCAGTAAAAGGTGGAGCATTAATAACAGCCGATCTGGCCAATTCTTATAACCGTGAAGTATTTGCATTACCTGGCAGAGCAACCGATACGTATTCGGGAGGATGTAATAATTTTATTAAGCAGAATAAAGCTGCCCTGATTGAAAATGGTGCCGATGTGGATTATGCCATGGGGTGGTTTCAGGAGAAGAAAAAGCATGGAACGACACAAAAGCCTTTGTTTATTCAATTAAATCCTCTGGAAGAAAAAATAATACATTATCTAACAGAAAAAGGAGATTCGCCTCTCGACGAAATAAGCATGTCGTTAAAAATACCTGTTGCGCAAGCTTCAGCCACTCTGTTAAATCTCGAATTTAGCGGATTGGTAAAAACATTACCCGGAAAATATTATAGGAAAACTTAAGTGAGATTTTAACTGTTTAAAATTTTCATGTTCGTTTCATATTGAATATCTATTTTCGTGGTGAATTCAATATCCATGAAAATTAATGCAGTTAATTGATACACATGCTCATCTATACCTCGATGATTTTGCTGAAGATATCGATCTGACAGTTCAGCGAGCCATTGATAAGGGTATCGATAAAATTGTTCTTCCCAATATCGATTCAAATTCGATCGATCAAATGCATTCCCTTTATAACAATTATCCCGACCATATGATTCCTCTTATGGGGCTTCATCCAACTCATGTTAAGGCTGATTATAAAACGGAGTTAAATGCTATTATGAAACAAATTGCCAATTTTCCTTATAAAGGTATTGGCGAAATAGGGATCGACTTGTATTGGGATACAACCTATAGGCAGCAACAAATTGAAGTGTTTGAGTTTCAGCTCGAAAAAGCCCTGCTACTAAACCTTCCTGTTGTAATTCATGCACGTAATTCCTTTTCTGAAATATTGAATATTGTAAAACTTGAAAAATTTAAAGGTATTACAGGTATCTTTCATGCATTCACCGGCGATTTGGAAATTGCGGAGGAAATTATATCCTTGGGATTCATGCTCGGAATAGGGGGTATTCTGACTTATAAGAATTCCAATTTAGGAACAGTGATTGAAAATATTGGTCTGGAACATATGGTTCTTGAAACAGATTCGCCTTTTTTGGCCCCGGTTCCATATCGTGGGAAAAGAAATGAATCCGTTTATCTTATACATATAGCCCAAAAGCTGGCCGATATTAAAAGTATAACGTTCGATGATGTTTGCGTAATTACAACCCAAAATGCTAAAAGAGTATTTAAAATATAAACTATATGGCTAATCCCATATCATTATTGATAATATACACAGGTGGTACTATTGGTATGAAGCATGATCCTGAAACAGGAACATTGATACCTTTCCCCTTTGATAACATACTCGATGAAATACCCGAACTTAAAAAAGCCGGATTTCAATTAAGTTCATATACATTTGATCCTTTGCTTGATTCGTCCAACATTAATCCCGATTTGTGGATTAAACTAGCTGAAATTATCGAGGAAAACTATAAACGCTTTAACGGATTTATTGTACTTCACGGAACCGATACTATGGCCTTCTCAGCTTCCGCGTTAAGTTTTATACTGGAAAATCTGACAAAGCCTGTAATTTTTACCGGTTCACAATTACCACTCGGATCGTTGCGTACCGATGCCAAAGAAAATCTTATAACTTCAATTGAAATAGCAGCTTCTCAACGTGCCGAAAAACCTGTAGTACCAGAAGTTGCCATTTTTTTTCAGAGTAAGCTTTTCAGGGGTAATCGTACCATTAAACATAATGCAGAAGATTTCAGAGCTTTTCAATCTTATAATTATCCACCATTAGCAGAAAGCGGCGTGCATTTGCGTTTCAATTATTCGGCTATATATTATCCTAAAAATAAAAAGGAATTAATAGTTCATAAAAAACTTGACACCAATGTAACAATACTCAGGCTCTATCCGGGTATACAACAAAAGGTTGTGAAAACGGTGCTTTCAATTCAGGGTTTACGTGCCGTTGTTCTTGAGACTTTTGGTGCCGGTAACGCACCCAATGAAATGTGGTTTATTAATGAAATAGAGAAGGCTATAAGAAAGGGTATAATCATAATAAGCGTAACCCAATGTGCTGAGGGAAGAGTAGAAATGGGTATGTACGAAACCAGCAGGGTACTCGATAGCATTGGAGTTGTAAATGGTTATGATATTACTACCGAGGCGGCAATTACCAAGCTTATGTACTTACTGGGGAGATACTCCGCCCGAGAGGAAGTAATAAACGATTTAAGTGAGTCTTTACGCGGAGAATTAAGCACAGGATAATTTACAATTGATTTTTTTTTAGTAATTTTCCGCGCCGAAAATCGCGCGGGCTTTGAAAGTGGAGGAGAGATGGCCGAGTGGTCTAAGGCGCACGCCTGGAGAGCGTGTATACCGTGTGGAACGGTATCGAGGGTTCGAATCCCTCTCTCTCCGCGTGCAGCTTAAAAAATAAGGTCCTTTGATAATACGAAAAAAATAGCTAATACATGATTATCGGATATAAAGTATAAAGTTTAACCTAACGTTTTGGCTTTTCTCGTTGAGAATGATTATTTTTCCGGTCAAAACGTATTAAACTGGAAATTTTTAAGAACAGAAACAAAAAAATAAAGAATACAAACATTAAAAATTAAAAATTACGTCATGAAAAAATTATTTGCATTCTTAGCAGTAATTGGGATACTGAGTTTTGGAGTATCAAATATAATTCGTGCTCAGCAGGAAGAAGCTACAACTACCGACACTACTGAAGCAGTTGCTGAAAACGTAGAGGCAGGGTCTTCTGCAGTGGACATAGATGTAACTGAAGGGGGAGCCGAAACTCCGCTTTATACAACAGTTAAGGCCAAGTTTATCGAGGGTGGTGCTAGCTTTATGGGAATTGTATTACTCTGTTTAATTTTTGGACTGGCATTAGCTATTGAACGAATTATTTATCTGAATTTGGCTACAACCAATACCGATAAGCTGCTCGACAAAATTGAGGATGCTTTGAACGAAGGCGGAGTTGAAGCTGCTAAGGAAGTATGCAGAAACACACGTGGCCCAGTAGCCAGTATCTTTTATCAAGGTTTGGACCGTTCCGGCGAAGGTCTTGATATGGTAGAAAAATCGATTATTTCTTACGGAAGTGTACAAATGGGTTTGCTGGAAAAAAATCTCAGCTGGATTTCACTCTTTATTTCTCTTGCCCCTATGCTTGGATTTATGGGTACGGTAATAGGTATGATTCAGGCTTTTGACGATATTCGCCAAGCTGGCAATATTAGTCCCCAGATCGTTGCTCATGGTATTGGAATTGCACTTTTAACAACACTTTTCGGACTTATTGTTGCTGTTGTATTACAATTGTTTTACAAATACCTGCTTTCCAAAATCGATTCGATTGTTAACAAGATGGAAGATGCTTCCATATCATTAGTCGACCTTCTGATTAAATTCAACGTAAAAAGCAAATAAGTTATGACAGGTATTCAGAAAATATCTACTATTATAT
>CAYMQP010000152.1:1471-9086 GCA_964392505.1 uncultured Bacteroidales bacterium | reverse complement strand
ATGCTAGTCCCCCACCCCCTCTGAACCTGAAGTAGAGGGGCCAGCAATGTCCTGTAATAGCAGCCATCCCTGTCATAAATAAGGCAAAATAGGCTGTGTAATGATCCTCCGGGAAAAGGAATGATTTGGCTAGTACCAACGGAACTATACCTTTAATTATATCCCCGGTCAAAACCAGGGCTGCCCATCCTCTTCCAATTTCTCTGCCTACATTGGCGGTCCCCGGATTCTTATTCCCAACCGAAAGAATATCAATGCCTCTGACCCACCTTGAAATTAGTATGGCAAAGTTGATACTGCCGGCCAGGTAAGCGAGTGTCAGGGATAGAAATAAAAATAAAAAGTACATATATTACATACTCGTATACTATCAAATTTACGAAAATCCAAGGCGAAATGGAAAAGCCAGTGAGATTGAGCATCTTCAGTCGGATTATATTGACCCCATACCGACAGAGTTAAATCTTTGATGGATAAATAAACAGTATTAAGGTTTTCTTACCAGCTTAATGTTGTCAACTTAATTGTGAGGGTCGTGATATATCTATCTCCTAATTCGTTTTGAGATTTTTGTTTAACTATTTTAGGAAGCCAATGTACAGATGGAGTATTTATATACTTAAATTAGCAGCCATTAACTTTCAGAAAAAACTAAATAATTATATGCAAAATGAAATTACTCCTATTGGCAAATCTGATACTGTTATCGAGTTTTGTATGCTCTCAAACTCCACGTGGAAGAGTTCAAATACAGGATGGTACACTTGTTACCGACTGGGGAACATTACTCAGAGGAGCCTATACATCAACAGACATCTGGAATACTGTACCTCCTCCTGAAGAAATTTCCATGCTTAAAACCTTAGGGTTGAATTGTATTCATTTATATGGTGAATGCCCTGAACTCCAAACTCCCGGAGAACGAGTTGAGCTGATTGATAGTGTGGTAAATATGGCTGAAAGAGATTCGTTATACGTAATTCTGACTATTGGAGGTTGTAACCTGAACGGACAATACGACTCGGCCTTTGTTATGAATTTTTGGAATTTTTATGCACAACGATATGCGGATAAGACACATATGATCTTTGAAATTGTTAATGAGCCTGAATGGGAAGCTCCTTTAGAAAGTAATACAATTGCTATGGAAAGAGCAGCATATGATCTTATCCGTACTCATGCTCCTGAAACCCATATACTTTTTATGAGTTACGCAAGTCCATATAACGATACGAGCATTGTGGAAGACTGCAGCAGGTTAGGAACTGGTGTCGATTGGAGTAATGCCTCGATCGCATGTCATGGTTATGGTATTGCATCGGAAGACTTCAGAAATTTTTTTCATACCATTAAGGATTCAGGTTATGCTATTACGATAACCGAACCTGAATCCATTGAAGGTACCTATGTGAATCTGGCTACTACAAGAGTATTTGAGCAGGAATTTGTTTCCTATGCTCATTTTATTTCGATATATAATGTTGTTTATAATAATGCTACTTTCAAAAACAGAATTGAAGCCAGCGAATTACGATGGACACCCGATTTCGGCACCTGGCCTGAGAGCCTGACCCAAATCAATTATATCAATCCATATAATCCTATTGAAGCTGGATTCTATGATGAGGGATACGGAATTAAACTACTCTCCGAACCAATAATCGGGCATATTTCAAACAACGATTACGTTGCGTATTACAACCTTGAATTAGCTGATTCTCCGGATTCATTGATCCTTGAATGTTCGTCAGAGAACTCCCTGGGCGGTACTATGCAAGTTGTTCTTGATTCCCTCAACGGAGCTATGATTGGATCATTTCCTATATCCTATACCGGTAGCTGGGATTCGTATGAAACCTTCAGTTATGCCGTAACTACTACGATAGAGGGAATACACCAGATTTATTTTACCTTTCAGGCTGATCATCCCTGGGATATGATGAACCTGAAAAGTTTTCGATTTAAGTTGGTTAATGGAAATTATATTGAGCCAGAGAATTCCGGTAACAAAGAAACCCTTATTATTTATCCGAATCCGGCACATGATTTTATTTCCTTAGACTTAACCGAACCATTTTTTCTGGAAATATATTCACTACAGGGACAACTTATTATGAAACGTCAGGTTTCAGATTATAACAGTAAAATTCGGATTGATAACTTACCACACGGTAACTATGTTATTAAGCTACTCACTCACAAAAGTTACATTTCTGAAATAGTAACTATTGAATAGCTCAAATTAAATCATCATCTCTCTTACACACCAGCCTGCCTTCTGGCAAGTTTTAACTACTTAATAAACCTCAAAATTTATAGCTCCCAATTCTCTTATGGAACCATCGGGACCTTTACATTTTATATCCTGGAGATATACTTTTTCCCCAGCTTTTAATTTTTCAATAAGTGCCTTCTGTTCTTCGGTAATTTCGTTCGAATTTGATTTGAATTCACGTATAAAACCCGCTTCTGCTAGTGTATATAATGAGTACTCTACAATTTCAAAATTCAGATCAAAATCAAAATCTGACATCATTACAAGAACTTTATCCTGATTTAAAAGTTCATTTTTGGATATAAGCCCTCCATTTCTACCGGCAATCATTGCGACAGGATTAGGAACCAGATTAACTCTGAAAGTTGTTTTTTGAATCTCACTGCCGTTACTGCTTACGGTTACAATTGCCAAACCGGCCCGGATGGGACGTATGATGTATTCGCCATTTTCACCAATTATTTTGCCATTTTCTACTGAAACAGTTAAATCTGATGACTCGTATCCTGAGGCCGCTATCTTTACAGGATTATCAATACCAAGATAAAGAACATTCATTTTAACGGGTTCAACCGCAACCACAACATTGGATTTATCCTGTCCATTTACACGGGTAACTCCGATAAACAAGATAAATGCCAAAGGTATCAAAGCCAAAATTCGTAACGTTAAACCTTTATTAAATTTACTTTTAGGCATCATAATAATTCTATTTTAATTATTTCAGATTTTTTCAATGTATAACGTATTTCCACGAATATATGTTGTTTTTTGCCTGGGTTGGTGCAACATTTACCTCTCAACTCGTTTTGAGTTTTTTATATCTAACAGTTAAGACTATGTGCCGTTTTAATGGATTATAGTCTGTATTACCGGAAGGTTTTTGGAGATTCTTAATTTTCTTTTTCTACTTTTTCTTTAACAATTAAATCACCCGCGCGGGTGCAAGAGGTTAAATTAAAAAAAAGGATGCGGATTCCGCGTCGAGTGCAGTTGCTTATTAAGCAAAAATTACTTTTTATAAAAGCTGTATGAAATTTTATAATTACTAAACTTCCTTACCCATTTTATAAAGTTTAAGACCAATATAAAATTGCCAGATCGCTGTTATGATCACTCCGATAACAGGGAAAACAATAGGGACTTCTTCCACTATTACACTGATTGCACCCAGGAAGGTAAAAGCTCCTGCACCAATAACAATATATCCAATTATATTTCCGAAAATCTCCTTGCCCTTCAACATAACACTACCCATTATGATCGACGCAATGCTGAGAAGGATCAATCCCATCATTGCATAAAGATTCTGGGTTTCAAGAGCAAGTTCAGCAGATGCTAAATATGATACTTTCAAAACTTCCGAAGACGTCTCCAGATATTTGTCGCTAAGTTGGGAAATAGCAAATATTAAACCTCTTGATGCCAAAAACATTGGTACACATAAAATCCATAATGCAGTTGCTAGAAACATAGGGGTTTTACGTACATGTTTTAAAGAAAAGTATAAAGCAAGACCGCTTGGCAACAACAAAACTTCGCCAATTATGCATGTTAAAAAAAGAGCACTTGGACGGAGAGGATTTTCAAGGGCTTCCTTTGCAGGAACTGGAAGAGTCTGTTTAGTAGCAATAACTAAAATAAAAAATATCAGAGCGATGGCTCCACTAACGAATAGAGAAAGACCACCCCATTTTATAACTCCCATCCAAGATGGATCTGTGTTAAATTTTTCTTCTTTGTTCATTTTATATGCTCCTATTATTTGTAAATTGTTTATTATTACTAAAGTAAAACATTGTTAATTTGTTACCAAAATTATGAAGTATTACACTAAGGCGGGAGAGATCTTGAGCGTTAGCGAATAAGCTTCTCCAATAAAGAGCAGTAAGAATACACAAATTCCTTTCATATACTCAAAAGGTTATATTAATAGAACAAAAATGTTGCTTTATCAAATAAAACCCGTATCACTTGATTTCCGAAACCTGAGAACGTAAATTTGACTTAGCAAGTTTTATTACTTGTTATTGATAATACTGAAAAAATAAAAGTCAATTCTTCAAAAAAGTGAATAATAAATTTCAGCTTTTTTAGACTTGTTGAATCGTTTCAAATTAAAAGAATTTATTTGCACCTGCTGAATATTTGAGTAGTCGTTATGCGACATGCATTACTATATGTTAAACAAATTATTAAGTAAAGGAGGTGAAACATGTTTTTTATTCAAGGAAATTATGGCGATCGCGGAAACTTTGAAGTAGTCATCCGCGAGGGAAATCAGCTGGCACATTATTGGAGAAATAATGATGACAGTACCTATCCCTGGTATAAATCGGTGAATTTTGGTAGCAATATCGATTCTGAACCGGCATTGATTCAGGGTAATTTTGGAGACCGTGGCAATTTTGAACTGGTAGTAAAGGAGGGAAATAAGCTTCGGCACTACTGGAGAGAGAATGATACTTCAAGCTACCCCTGGCACCAAGGACCATTATTCGGGAACAATGTGAATTCTGCCCCTGCTATGATTCAGAGCAATTTCGACGATCGTGGAAGTTTTGAAGTTGTTGTAAGAGAAGGGAATCAACTGCGGCATTATTGGAGGGGAAATGATTCCTCACCTTATAATTGGCATCAGGGTCCGTTGTTTGGGAATAATGTGAATTCTGCTCCGGCATTGATCCAGGGAAATTATCAGGATCGTGGGAATTTTGAAGTAGTGGTAAGAGAAGGAAACAAACTTCGTCACTATTGGAGAGATAATGATGCAGGAGGATATCCATGGTATAATGGTGCTCTTTTTGGTGATAATGTTGATTCTGCTCCTGCATTAATTCAGAGCAACTATGGCGATCGTGGCAATTTTGAAGTGGTTGTCAAAGAAGGGACTCAGTTAAGACATTACTGGCGAGAAAACGATGCACCGGGTTATGTTTGGCATACAGGTGTTCTTTTTGGTTCCAATGTACTTTCTGATCCGGCACTGATTCAGGGCAACTTTGGTGATCGCGGCAACTTTGAAGTAGTCGTGATTGAGAGCAGTCAGCCACGGCATTTCTGGCGGCAGAATGATGCAAGTTATCCATGGCATTGGTAAACCTTGCTGCAAGGTTGTTATTTTATCGGGGCTTTTGCTATGAAAAGAGCAGGGCCCCGAATTTTATACAAATAAACAGGCAGCAAAGAAAAAATAACTTGTTTGTGTTAGTTTGAATACCTAACTTCTTAGGCAGGCTAACCTTTAGAAAACACGAAGTCCGGACCTGCCCGACTGCGCCAGTCTGCCGGAGACTTCGCCAACCAGGAGGATGATTTGATTCTTAATCCAACTCTTTTGAATCTTGGCTATTATTTATAAATTGCCTGATAGTAAGGTAATGTTATATACGTTCCCATGACCCACACGCGCCAAAAATTAAAGTCGCTTAAAAAGAGAACCATTTTTATCGTGCTCGTGTGCATGGTTTTAACGTTGTCTGTAAAATCACAGGATACCCCTGCTTACAAATATTTTGTCGGAACAGCCGATCCGGATACAAACTGGAAGACTGTCGCATTCGACGATAGCGCATGGCCTCAGGGCTCCGGATCAATCGGATATGGCGATAATGACGATTCAACACTGATAGATACTACTGTCTCCGTTTTTATCAGGCATACCCTCAGACTTAACAGTGATTATACGAATTATGAAGGAATTATAATCTATCCCGATTTTGACGATGGTTTTATAGCCTATCTGAACAGCGTTGAAGTTTTAAGGGTAAATATTGCCGATAGTATTGAAAATCCAACCTATTTACAAACTACCAACCGGTCGCACGAAGCGTTCGGTTACCGCACTGCTGGCGGTCAGCAATTATACGATATGCCTGGCTATTATATCGATTCTTCACAGTTAGCTGCCTGTGCTGTCGATACACTGAATATGCTTGCATTTGCAGTATTCAACGACAGTATTAACGGATCGGACCTGAGCTTTAACTTTCATTATCTTATTGTCGACGCCTCATTTTCTGAGCACCGTATAAATTTGAATTACATTGCAAAACCGGTAGCTGATTCAACACAATTACCCTATATTGTTATTGAAACCAACGAATTTGGAGTTTACGACACCAGTGTAATCGCTTCGATGGGTATTATAAATAATTCATCGGGGCAGTTCAACAGGTTAACAGATAATTTTACCGATTATGATGGCAGGATTAGGTTGAAACTGCATGGTACCTATTCATTACAATTCCCGAAAAAATCGTTACGGATTGAACTACAGGATTCAACTGGCGATAACAACAATGTGTCGATATTAGGTCTTCCTGAAGAAAACGATTTTATATTGTATGCTCCATTCCAGGACAAGACGTTGATTAAAAACGTATTTACGTATAATTTAGGGCGAAAAATGGGATATTATGAACCCCGCACACGTTTTTGTGAGCTTGTGTTAAATGGTTACGACATGGGGTTACATGTACTTATCGAAAAAATAAAACGTGATAGAAACAGGGTTAACATTATAAGATTAAGTAGCAACGATAATTATGGGATTAGTGTCACAGGAGGATATATTCTGGAATATGATAGTGGTCTTGAAATTATATATCCCGATCCGGAAGATATAACACCCGAACAGGAAAATTATATCAGCAGCTTTATTAATATGTGCGATAGTCTTATTCAGAATATAAACTATTGCAGTACTGAAAATGAGTATAAAAATTATATCGATATCAATTCCCTGGCCGATTATTATATCATAAACGAGCTAAGCCTTAATTATGATGCTTTCTCCAGAAGCTGGTTTATGTACAAGGATAATGATGTGGTCGACGGGAGGTTAATATATGGTCCGCTTTGGGATTATGATGTTGCATGGTATTACTACAGGGGTCAGCAAGTTGAAGGTTGGTGGCGTTATGATAGCCCTATATTAAGTTTTGGATCTATCATACAAGATACGGCATTCGCTCATCTTTTAATAGACAAATGGAACAATTGCCGGACAGGGATATTAAGCAACGAGGCGATTTTGGGCCTGATCGATAGCATTACAATTGCAATTTCCCCTGATATTGACAGAAATTACCAGATCTGGCCGGTTGTTCAATATACCGAATATGGTGACTATGTTGGTATAACATACAACGACTGGCTCGATGAAACGAAAGTCTGGATTGAAGGCAGGTTGGCATGGATTGATGATAATATTGGTGATTTCGATTATAATCCGACCTGTTACACCTCTTATAACGATTACAGGTTGAACATTAATGGAACTGAGGTAAGTTGTTATCCAAATCCGTTTACTAATGAACTCAATGTTAGATTATATAC
>CAYMQP010000152.1:0-1461 GCA_964392505.1 uncultured Bacteroidales bacterium | reverse complement strand
CCCGGGAGATATTAAACTAAGTATTTACGATCTGGCCGGAATTGAGCTATATGCCGAAAGTTTTTCAACTATAGAGGGCAATAACCTGATTGTAATGAATTTTGACACTGAAATTGCACCGGGATTTTATACGTTAATAATTACAAAAGGCAATGAGCTTGTTTATACACAAAAGATTATAAGGGTAAACTAACGGGTGATTAACAATTTTACTCTGCTAAAATAAAATGTGGGTATTCTAAGATAAATCCAAATTTTATCGGTAAAAAATAAGTAGATTTATTTCTGCAGAACGACGACCGATGGTGAACTTTACACCGATGGTTGGTATATAAAGGGAATTTCAGATTCCCTTTATCATTTTTGTCGGATATTAAATCCTTCAAAAATGAGCAGAACAACTTCCCTCAGGTTCACATTGCCCGATTGGTTACCATTCTAACCCGCTTGTCTGAGTTTTACATAAGGTGTGCCTCTTTTTACAGTTGCAAAAACCCTGGTAATCAATTTAAATTTCACTGCATTCATTATGGTTCCATGTTCTTTTCCTTCCCCTTTTTTTCGTTCATAGTATAGCCTTAATTCAGGATCATTTATTATTGCTGATCTTGCTCCATTAGTCAGGTTAACTTTAATTCGTTTATTGGCTAAATGTGAGGTTCTGGTTTTACCTCTGATACTCGATCCGGATGAATGCTCAAAAGGTGCTATTCCTGAATAACAAGCATATTTTCTAGCATCTGTAATTGAAGTGAAGTTATTTGTGAAAAGGATAAACATAACAGCATTAACCAAGCCTACTCCTGTTACACTTCTTACAAGCCTGTAGCTCCGTTCAATTTTCAGGTCTTCCTGCATAGTAGCTTCAATATCTTTCTCAATTTGTTGGATTTGTGTAGTTAAAATTGCTACCCGCTCTTTTGCCCGGGCAATACATTGCAAGTTTTCTTTATAGTTTAATTCTTTGATAACAGTTCGATCAATAGCCCTTATTTTAACCAGACGTTCCCGTTCATTTATCAGGCTTTTTAAAAGAAGCATGGATCTGGCAGGAAGCTTTCCCGGTTTCAGTTCTTCCCTATGCAAATAGCAAAAACGAGCAATCTGGTAAGCATCAATTTTGTCATTCTTCCCACGTATTAAACCCAGTGAACGTTTAATATGTAGAGATGATTCGATGCAATAATTAGCTTTTTCATTCAGAAAACCTGCTATCTCAAATCCATAAATGCCTGTATGCTCCATACAAAAAAGCGTGTACTGAAGTTCCACGTTCTGTTCCTTCAGCCACGTGATAATTTCTTTAAAGCCTTTTAGGTTATTGCGGATTTTACAATGAGGTGATTTTTCTCTTAATTCTTTCCGGTAAAGTACGAGATCCAATGTTTCTTTTGAAATATCAATTCCAACAAACCATTTGTAATTCATATATTTACATTATTAATAAGTTAAAAATGGTTA
>CAYMQP010000151.1:0-9132 GCA_964392505.1 uncultured Bacteroidales bacterium | reverse complement strand
GTATAACGCTCCCTCCAATGTTTTCCGGTATTTATACCAGATTGGGTGAAATAAGGTCTCGGGTTAAATCTAACGATTTTTAATAAATATAATAATCAAGATTGCCGCAGTCGTCCTTTATCCTCCTTCGCAATAACGTAAAGCCAAAGCATATCGTCATCACGAGTCACGGTGTAAAGCCAGGGCGCGGTGATCTGGTTAATTTTAATAACTTGAATGCAATCTATCGTTAACAGATTGAACAAGATTGTTGTGTTACGCTAAAAACATGATAATTACAATTGTGAGTCACATCATTTCGTCGGAAAGTGGCAATCTAGTTCATGTTATATCACACTACGTGTAATTTTTTATCCCTGCTTCCTTTAACTTATTTCTATCGATTAACTGAAGGTTATTAAATAAACTGTTGTCTTCCTTTAAAAGTCGTTGAATAGCCCTGCGGGTATTATTGCGCGGATTGCTGTCGGCATTGCGAATACTGTGTGCAATCTCCCTGAATTGTTTGTAAATATCTTTCTTTCTGCAGCTTGCTGTTAAACGGGGTGCAAGCTGATTTAAATAAATTTTACGGTCGTGTTCGAAATACCACTTTACTCCGGTATAACTTAAGAATTTACTGTTTTTAGGTTGCATTGAAATATCGAGTCCTGTAATAGGGCATTTTTTTACTTGGGAATCTTTACCATGCCTCAAATCATTCAGATGAATAATTTGGTTAACAAGCTCATAAACCTTATGTAACAGGGTATTTTCCATGAGGATGTGTTCCTCATTATTAGTTTACTCGTAAATTATGGAATTTTTATAACTATGTCAAGTTATTCAGGTTGAATTTATTAGACACTTTTTAAACAGTTTTTGAAACCTTACAAACAGGCATTTTACAGAGTATTATTTGAAATATTGAAAGTGGGAGTTACCTGGTTATAAAAAAATAATCAGGAGTGATTAAAGTGTTAATTATAGGCTCAGAAGTTTGAAATTAGTCTTTGCATAGTTTCAGATAACGGAAACAACTTATCAGATGGTCGTTTACCATACCTGTTGCCTGCATAAAGGCATAACAGATGGTAGATCCGGTAAATTTGAATCCCCTTTTTCGCAAATCACGGCTCATGGCCTCCGACTGTGGTGAATTTGCAGGTAAATCAGTAAGTTTCTCAAAATTATTATGTATTGTTTTTCCATCGGTAAACTGCCAGATATAGTGGTCGAAAGTTTCGAATTCTTTTTGAAGTTCCAACACGCATCTGGCATTCGTAATGGCAGCATCAATTTTCTGATGGTTTCGGATTATACTTTGATTTTTGGTTAGTTCATTAATTTTTTCATTACCATAACCGGCAATTTTTTCAATTGAAAACTGGTCAAATGCTTCTCTGAAATTTTCTCTTTTTTTCAGGATCGTAAGCCAGCTTAATCCTGCCTGGAACACATCCAGTGTAAGGTGTTCAAAAAGAAGCTGATCGTCATGAACAGGTACTCCCCATTCTTCATCGTGATATTTCTCTAATAGCTGATTATAATTGGCCCACTCGCAGCGCATATAATAATATTTTAAGTAATGAAAAAATAAAAAATTCGGAACTATTAAAAAAGAAAATGGTTGCTTATTTCATCATCAGGTTATCAAGAGCATCGCTGAGTTGTGGATATTGGAATGAGAATTTTTGTTTGGTAAGTTGCAAAGGATTTATCTGTTGATGATTTAAAAAAACAGTAGCCAGTTCTCCCATCATAAATAGCATGAGCCATGCAGGAATGCGAAGTTTTATAGTTCTTTTACCTGAATATTGTGCAAGGATTTTATTGAAAGTAATCTGGTCAACCGGATTGGGAGCTGCTCCGTTATAAATTCCCGGCCATAATTCACCATTAATTAAATGGCAAATAATATTCAAAACATCATCGATATGAATCCAGGAAATAGGTTGTGTGCCTTTTCCGAAAATCAGGTTCATTCCAAATTTTAACGGTAGCAATAATTTTGGTAAGCTTCCACCGGTATTGCCTAAAACAATTCCCACCCGAATTATGGCCATAGCGATATCAAGTTTTACTAATGGTTTGAGTGCATTCTCCCATGCAAAGCAAACATCACTAAGAAATCCTGTTCCACGTTCCGATTGTTCCGTGAGAATTTCATTGGGCCGATGACCATAATATCCTATAGCCGAAGCATTGATAAATAATTCAGGTTTGGAGTTCAATTCTTCGAGCGTTTCTATCAATAAGCTGGTACTTTCAACTCTGCTTCTGATGATTGTTTCCTTTCTTTTTTTTGTCCATAATTTATCAGCTATACCGGCCCCGGAAAGATTGATAATCACATGTTGGTTTTTCAGGGATTCTTTATCGATAATGCCTTTTAATGGATTCCAGGAATAGTTGCTTACTTCAGGTATATTTTTCTCTTTCCGGGATAGTATACTTACCGTGAAACCTTCCTGGTTAAGTCTTTTTATTAAAAACCTTCCTATAAAACCCGATCCGCCTGCAATAAGAATATTCTTCATTTAATTTATTTTGGTATAAAAACTGGTTTGTTATAAACAAAGTTGAACTATACTATTAAAAAAACAAAGCCGTTTGATTTCCAAACGGCTTTTCCATAAAACAAATCTCCAGATAAACTAAGCTGTCAATCAACAAGTATCTTGCCTTGCATTATTTTATCAGTTGTGCTGATAGTATAAAAATATATTCCGGTATCCAGTTGATAATTCGATTCCTTTAAATCCAGTACAATAGTCTCATTTGGCATAGCCTGTATTCTGTTTTTAAATACAGGTCGCCCTGTGGTACTGTAAAGTGAAAAATCGACGGTTCCTGAAAATGAGGGATTATTAAAATAAAGTATTCCTTCTGTAGGATTTGGGAATAACAAATCCGATTCGAAAGGGAAATATGTGTTATCAGCCTCAAGCGGTGGAATATCGGGTAGTTCAAGTTGTTCATCGGTATACATGCGGTATTCACCAGCCCACAGATCCACCGTTTGATCGGTGGCAGTTACCTCCAGACTGGTACCGGAAAAATATTCGTACCAGGTTCCGGTATGCTGGAAGTTCCCCGCTATTGAACTGGCCTCCAGACCAAAATTACCCAGTATAACGGCATTCATCGTAGCCGAATTCAGATTAATACGTTTATTTGCTCCGCCAACTGCAAGGTTGAAATCGGTCGTTTCGAAAAGTTCTTCTTCAATGCGTAATTTGATCAAGGCTGAAAATACTTTATAAAGCCGGTAGCGATTATTATTGTCGTAATACTCCCATAATACCGGTTTTGGACAAACCCGGCAAGGATAATCAATATCGATATCGTATCCCAGTTCGCCAAACTGCCAAACCATTTTCGGTCCCGGTACAGTAAAGAAAAATGCAGCAGCAGCTTCAACCCTGCTCAACCCTGTGTTTAAATCTTTAACATCATAATCGCCAAGTGAGTTTCCCCAGGTTTCGTTTTTATACATTAGCCGCTGTTCATCGTGGCTTTCCATGTATCCTACCAAATGGGGATCATCCCATCCGCGATATTGATATGAAATACCTGATAAATTCGATTTCCCACTATCATGGTATCCCATGGTTGCCTCATTATAAGGATCGGTCATTTTACCCCAAAGCAGAATTCCGTAATTAGCCAGTTGTGTTTCTTCAGTATTTTCCGAAAGGTGTTCAAAGATTATCAGGGCATTCTCATTAACAGTTTTTATGCTGTCGTACATAGCTTCGAGAATGTTTATACGCGAGGCATCGTAATTCCAACCGTCGCCAACTGTATTTGTAAATCCTTTGGTAAAGTCAAAACGATATCCGTCAATGTGGTATTCTTCAAGCCAGTAACGGTTCACACGATTAACAAAAGTTCGTGTAGCTTCACTTTCATGGTTAAAGTCGTAACCCCAGCACCAGGGTTGATGAGGACAATCCTGGTTGTACCAGGGATTTTCAGCACTTGGTTTCCCTGTTTCTTCATCAAAGTATAGTTGTACAAGAGGTGATTGGCTGTAACTATGATTTAAAACAATATCCATAATTACGGCTATACCTCTCGAATGGCATTCGTCAATAAATTCTTTAAAATCGTTTTTGGTACCATAGTATTTATCTACTGCGAAATAAAACGATGGATTATACCCCCAACTATCGTTACCTTCAAACTCACTTACAGGCATTAATTCAATAGCATTAACACCCAAGTCTTCAAGATAATCTAGGGAATCCATAACAGTTTTAAAATTGCGGGCTTCGACAAAATCGCGTATAAGCAATTCGTAAATTACCAAATCGGTAACTGCCGGAGGTATAAAATCATTAATTAACCAGTTATATGCTTCCTGTCCGGTCTGAAAAACAGAAACAATTCCTTCGGTCTGACCTTCAGGATATGGTTTAAGATCGGGATAGGTACTTTCCGGTATATACTCATCGTTTACGGGATCGAGAATTTTGTCGGTATAAGGATCGGCGATTCTCAAATTGCCATCCACCAGGTATTGAAAAGCGTACTCTTCACCTTTAGTTAAATTAGAAATGGTTAACCAGTAACGTGCACTATCCGGTGTACGGTTCATAAGATAATCGTTACTGAGCTCCCAATTATTAAAGTCACCAATAGCTATGACATTGTCTTTAAAGGGAGCATAAAGTACCAGTGTAACTGTTGCAGTATCGATATAGTTAATTCCATCTCTGACACCTGCAGGCAAATCAGCTGTTGGCACATCATTACGGACAAAATAGAACAAAGAATCCAGCGATGTAAATTCATCGTTCTTTGCTTCCACTTTTATCCAGTGTTTATCGGTATTGGTTACTTCCAGCTCATAGTAAAGTGTATCGGCATACGAAATATATTCAATAACATCGTCGATGTAAAGAGTAAGGCTATCAGGTATTGTTGTTCCAAGAGCTATTGCATTTGCCGATATGTTTATTGTGTCGCTCTGCTCAACAACTACATTACCTTCTGGCTGGTTTATCTGAACATTTAATCCCGATTCATATACCGGATAAAAAATATCGGGATCGGTTTGTAACGAGCCATTGGGATTTCGGAAAACAAAAGCAAGATATTCCACCTCAACTTCCGGGGTAATACCATAGTAATCAGTTATTGTCGGTGTGATATGCAAAACATAGGTTGTATCATCAAGTTGTTCCAAACGTGCTTTTTCGAGATTTACATTCCAATCAGCAATAACATTTTTCCAATCGTGCAGGTCAACACTTTCATTTGTAATTAAACCTGTATAAGCATAAATATCACCTGTATAACCTACCAGATCACAATTACATCGATTTACATGTAATGTAACATCAACCTCATCTACAACTGTCGGGTATATGGGATCTACCTCGATAATTTGTGCTATGGATATTACTGGGATATAGGTAATAATAATAATCTGAAGTAAGAATTTTTTAAAATGTGTTTTCATTATTGCTATGGTTTTTTGGAAATAACGCTGCAATAAAAATTAAAATTAGAGAGTATGTACTGATAATCAAATATTTATTCCTTTTAACTGTCCATAATTCATCACAAACGTTACCGCAAACGTTTGCATTCTGGCTAACTGGTTTGGACAGAACATGATAATAGTATTATCTTAGTATAAAAAAAGCCTATACAACTTTTTGACCCATAATGAAAAGCTCTCAGGCAACTATTAAGGATATTGCCCGGGAACTGGGCATTTCACCTTCAACAGTTTCCCGTGCATTAAAGGATCATCCTGATATCAGTCCGAAAACCCGTAGGGCTGTAAAGGAACTGGCCGAAAAATTACATTACGAACCCAATGCTATTGCACTTAGCTTACGCAGCCGGTCGAGCCGGACTATAGGCGTTATATTACCTGAAATAGTGCATTTTTTCTTCAGTTCTGTTATTTGCGGAATTGAAGAGATAGCCTACGAATCGGGGTACACTGTTATAATATGTCAATCGAACGAAGATTACGATAAGGAACGGAACATAATTCATACCCTTATGTCGAAAAGAGTAGATGGGATTCTTGTATCGGTTTCGAAAACAACCACCAATTACGATCATTTTCTTGAGTTGCAGAAAAGCAATATACCGGTGGTTTTTTACGATCGTGTGCTTAATATTCCTAACAGCGACAGGGTAATAGTTGACGACTATACTGGAGCTTACAAAGCTGTCAGTCACCTTATCGAAATGGGCTGCAAACGTATTTCCCATTTAGCTACCAGTCAGGATTTATTGATAGGACGAAACCGTAAAAACGGCTATATACAGGCTTTGAAGGATAATAATATTGAAGTCGATGAAGAAATAATTCTGCGATGCGATACCGACCAGCATGCACAGAAGTGTATACCCTATTTACTATCGCTGCAAAAAAAGGTCGATGGTATTTTTGCTGTGAACGATTTGACCGCTATGACTGCCATGTCGATAATTAAACGTTCCGGATACAAAATACCCGACGATATAGCCATAGTTGGATTCAGCAATAGTGTTTACTCTTCTATGACCGACCCTCCACTCTCAACCGTTGAACAGCAGGGTTATGAAATGGGACGCAGGGCAATCACCCTTCTACTCGATCGCATACAGGCCGAAGAACCTGTCGATACCAGGGTTGAACAAATTAAAACCGAATTAATAATAAGGGGATCAAGTTTAAGGGAACCAGTTAGTATATCATAAATATTTCCTTTTGGTATTAATATTTTATTAAAGTAATGAGCAAGGTGCAGCATTATCAAATTTAATTCGTCAATAAAATATAAGTAATCAACCAAAAACATGAAAAAATGAAAAAAAACACATTGATTAGTAAAAGCCTAAGTCTTTTTATTATGGCGTTAGTATTATTTAGTGCAACTGCCCTTGTTTGTGGGCAGGAAGAAAAGCGTGATGTATCGGGATTTGATGAAATAAGTTATGCTTTACCCGGAAAACTGGAAATAGTGCAAGGCACAAAGGAAAGTCTGGTTTTAAAGGGTGATGAGGAAGATCTGGCGAAAATCATAACCAAAGTGGAAGGTTCTGATCTAAAGATCTACACAAAATCGCATGGAGCAAACTTATCCGATGTCGAAATTTATGTAACTGTTATCAAATTGGACGAATTATCGGTTGCCGGTTCAGGTGAAGTTTTAATTAAAGATGTGCTGAAAACCGACGAATTTGAAATAAGTTTAAGCGGGAGTGGTGATGTTACATGTAACAAACTCGAAGCATCGGAAGTTGAAATCAGCCTGGCAGGTTCAGGCGATGTTGCTATTGCCGGAAAGGTAAGTGAAATGGAAATCAGTATTGCCGGATCGGGCGATGTAAATGCTGATGATCTGCAAACGGAAGAAGCAGAAGTGAGTATTGCAGGTTCTGGCTCGGTAAAGGTTTGGGCAACAAAAAGTCTGGAAACCAGTATTGTTGGAAGCGGCGATGTATATTATAAAGGTAATCCGCAAGTAGAGGCTGAGACTATCGGGTCGGGAAAGACAAAACCTTTATAGTATTTTTCAGATTGTTTTTTAAAAATCAGGGCAGGGCACCATTTTTTTAGGCCGGCGTTTTTTATTGGGCTGGTTGAAAGTAAAAGCAAACGAGAGTTCGTGTGAGCCTCCCGAAGCCGCTATTAATCGTGAGGTTGTAAAGTCGTAGCTATATCCTATATTGTAGCGTTTGGTTTTCAAACCGATAAGTAATACAACGGCATCGTTGTTCACAAGCTCACTGAAAATAGGTATACCACGGTACCAGATTCCTAGTACCAGAGGTTCGTAATTCCAGTAAAATCCCAGGTCAAGCTGGTTATAATGTGCCTGATTTTTATACAAAAAAGCCAGTTGGAGTACAGTAGGAGTAGGGCGCATTAGTTGTTCCCTTACTACTAAGCGCCAACCTCCGAATACCTGTACTTTTGTAGCTAAAAGGGCTAGATTTTCATCGGCAAATTCCTGCTCGTAAAGCGACTGGTTTGGATGAAGCAGATGATCGACACAGGTGCCTATCCAAAAATCTTCAGAGTAAACTAATCCCGATACGGCAAAATCCAGATCGGCAGTATTATCGAACGATACTACTTCGCCTGATGTGGGCGCGTTACCAACTGCTGACATCTGATCGCGCCAAAGAAGTCGATTGAAATCGATACTCCGCTGTGTATAGGTAAAGGCCATACCGGGCCGAACATGTATCGTATTTCGTATTCTGAAATCGAAATTATATAGTAATGAAAAATTAGTTGTTGCTAAATTACCAGAACCAGCGACATCGCGTAAAAACAATACACCAGTACCACTTTTAAGCTTTTCAAAATAATGATCGTACGATACCGTATAAGTTTTATAGCCAATTTCAATATTGGGCCATTGATTACGGTAGGTAAATGCAAAACGATTATCGCCAGTACTGCCGGCAAAGGAGGGAGCCATGTATAGTGCATTGGAATAGAAACGCGAGAATTGCGGATCCTGTCCAAGACAGAGTATGGCCAAAAAAGCCAACCAGATTATGAACACCCATTTTTTCATTGTTTCCGGTTTTAAAGTACTGTAGTACTTTTTTTTATTATATCCCAATAATCAAATACTATCGGTTTATATTTTAATGTATTCCCTTTCCTAAAAAGGGAACTCTATATTAGTACCTACTTATAATCAGTACATAAGTGTCACATCGCCGGTTTTTGTAAATCCTCTTCCATCGGAATAGGTACCGGTTACCTTCCAGATATAAACATCCTGTTTAGCCGGTTTTCCTTTGTATGTTCCGTCCCAGCCCGTTTCCTGGTCGAAACATTCAAATATTAATTCACCCCATCTGTTAAATATCATCAAATGGTATTCCTCGACATGATCGATAATACCGGGCATAAATACCCTGTTTTCCTCAAGGGGTGAATTGGGGCGGAAAGCATTCGGAAAATCAACAACGCCAGAAGGTTCGACAAATACAGCATTCTCCATGACATACAGATCGAAACACTCGAAATCGGTCCATACTTTCAGTGTTACATTATATACCCCCTCCTTTTTATATACATGTTTCGGATTCATCTCTGTAGAAGTTACATCGTCGCCAAAATTCCATTCAAATACATCGGCTTTATCAGAAAGATTGAAGAAATGCACGGCCTCGTCA
>CAYMQP010000150.1:0-9213 GCA_964392505.1 uncultured Bacteroidales bacterium | reverse complement strand
TTATAATATACTTCATAACCTATAGATTCACCCTCCTTAAAAGCAAAATTTTCTTTAAAGCACTGCGAAAAGCTTAGATTAATAATACATAGTAACGATATTACTGCCAGATTTGATTTCACACACTCTTATTTTTAATTAACAGCAGTAACATATTGAGTGGGCCTAGTTTGGTAATGTAAGAATCAATTTTTGAGAATTTTTGAATAAATTTCATAATTATCCTCATCGAATGCTACAAAAATAATTTCTTTTACAAATTCCACATTGTCGATGAATTTTCTTACTTCGCTTATTGCGATTTCTGCAGCCAGTTGTTTGGGAAACAAATAAACTCCGGTACTGATATTTGGGAAAGCAATCGTAGCTAATTTAAGATTTTCGGCTATGGCCAGACTATTATAATAACAGTTTGCCAGCAGTTTTTCTTCATTATTCATGCCACCATGCCACACAGGACCTACCGTATGAATAATAAATTTGGCAAGCAGATTATATCCACTGGTAACTTTAGCTTCACCAACCGGACATCCACCAAGGGTTTTACATTCGGCCAGCAAACCAGGTCCTGCAGCGCGATGAATGGCTCCATCCACTCCGCCTCCACCTAATAAGGTAGAATTTGCTGCATTTACTATAGCATCAACTTTTAATTGGGTTATATCTCCTTTTTTAAGCGTTAGTTTGGCCATAATTTGGAAATTTTAACGTATTTCAGCATTCAGGTTTTGTACTAGGGTTTCTGAAATTTTTTTCATTATACGGTCAATTTCCTTATCGGTTAGGGTTTTATTCAAATCCTGTAAAAAAAAGCTCAGTGCATACGACTTTTTTCCCTCAGGAATGTTCTTTCCTTTGTACCGATCGAACATAGCAATACGCTTTAAAAGTTCACCTCCCGATTTGAAAGCCAGTTCTTCGATTTGGTTGTATTGTATATGATCATCGAGCAGTAGAGCCAGATCGCGACGAACTTCAGGATATTTGGGCAGTTCTTTAAAAGTACGTTTGATTTCGAAAAGTCTAAGCAATTCATCCCAGAACAATTCAGCAAAATAAACATCTTGTTCAATTTCAAACATTTCCAAAATATCAGTACTTACGATACCGGCACGGATAAAAAGTTTTTTATTAAGCAAGTATTTAAGGCTTCCCGAAAAAATATCCTGCTCGGTATTATTGTTTTGGATAGATAACTGCCGTATATCAATTCCGAATATTTTCAGAATATTACTAAAATAGGCTTTTAAATGATAAAAACTTGAGTCATTTTCCTTTAGTGCCCAAGATTGTTCTTCCATAGCACCTGTAAGGAATAAACCAAAAACAGGTTGCTCAACGAAGTTTTCAAAAACTGATGCATCTTTATTTAAAAGAGAATATACACGACCGAATTCATAAAGTCGCAGATTGGGATTTTTATAGTTAATATTTCGTGCAATAGCTTCCAGGCCACCAAAGAGGAGGGTTTGCCGCATAACATCCAGATCGGCACTGATGGGATTCAGAATAGGAACCAGTTTATCGGCCGGAAAAGTTTGCAGGTTGCTATAATAATCTTTTTTAGTAAGCGAGTTCGATATAATTTCCGTGAAGCCGGCATGAGTAAGATATTCACTTACTTCGTTAACCCACAATTCATTATCGGGTTTTATAACCGGGGAAACACTTATATTCAGTTTGTGGGAAAATTCAACATTATTATACCCGTAAATCCGGAGAATTTCTTCAATAACATCAGCTTCCCTCGTAACATCGACACGATAGGGAGGAATCGTTATTGTTAACTTATCATTCGCTTCGTTAAGTACCTGAAAATCGAGTGATTTCAATATCGATTTTATCAACTTCCTTTCAATTTTCTTTCCGATGAGCCTGTCAACATGGTGGTATAGTATTCCGATCTTTAAAGGCTTAACAGGATTCGGATGCACATCAATCAGTTCCGAACTAATTTTACCTCTTGCAAGTTCTCTGATTAATATAGCAGCCCTTTTTAAGGCTACAAGCGTATTTTCCGGATCGACACCCCGTTCAAAACGAAATGAAGAATCGGTATTTAAATCATGACGTCTGGCAGTCCTTCGTACAGAAATTGGGTCGAAGTATGCACTTTCCAGAAATATATTTTTAGTACTATCTGTTATACCGGAATCCAATCCGCCAAAAACACCGGCAATACAAACCGGATAGCGACCATCGCATACCATTACATCCTGATTTGAAAGCGATCGTTCCTCTTCATCGAGTGTTACGAATTTGGTTCCTTCAGGTAAACGTTTAACAATAATCTTATCATCATGCAGCTTATCAGCATCGTAAGCATGCAAAGGCTGTCCAAGTTCATGCAAAACATAATTCGTAATATCTACTACGTTATTAATAGGTGTCAGATCAATTGCCTTAAGTCTATTTTGTAACCATTTCGGTGAAGGAGCAATATGGACATCGGTTATGGTAACTCCGGTAAATCGCCGGCAACCGGTTATATCCTCAATTTCCACAGAAATTCTTCGATCGTTGTTATCCTGTTTAATATTGGAAAGAAAGGGCTTTTTTAATTCCGTTGGTTTTTTTAATGAGAAAAAAGCGGCAAGATCACGTGCTGCACCAAAATGTGAAGCTGCATCGATACGATTTGGTGTTAATCCTATTTCATATACAATATCGCGATACAAATTGAAGTACGCTGCTGCAGATGTTCCTGGAATAGCATCAGGATCAAGAACCAATATACCTTCATGATTTGGGCCAAGACCGATCTCATCTTCGGCACAAATCATTCCCTCCGATAATTCTCCCCTGATCTTTGTTTTCTGTATGGTTATCGGTTTATCTCCTACCATAAGCTCGGTACCTACCACAGCAACAATTACTTTCTGCCCTGCTGCCACATTGGGATCGCCACATACAATTTGTAGTGGCGATTTATTGCCTATGTCAACAGTTGTTAGGCTTAACTTATCGGCATCAGGATGTTTTTTACAAGTCAGCACCTTTCCAATTACAAGACCTGCCATACCTCCCTTTACCTCTGTGTATTCTTCAATGCCTTCAACTTCCAAACCAATATTGGTCAGAATATTACCCAGTTCTTCGGGTTTTAAATTGATGTGAACAAAATCGTTAAGCCAGTTATATGAAATTTTCATTCCTGAAAGCGATTAGTATACTAACACTTCTTCTGATAGCGACAAAAATAACTAAAAATTCTCTGTATAACCGTTAACTTAATAAACCGAATATTAATAAGAAATCACCAGACTATCCGATGTCAATATATCCAAAGTCTGGTGATTATGGCTTAATTAAGTCACAGAGTTTTCCAATATAACTCGCTGTTTTATTTCTTCAGCATATTTATATCCTTAATATTCAGTAGCCTTAAAATGGGTTTTATAACTTCTTAACTGAATTTTAATTAATCCCTGGCAATAAAATTTCGATGGATCCATTGCTGAACATTTCCGGTGTGTATGGTTTCAAACCAAACTCCGTCCTGTAATTCGGTTATATATACTTCGGTTTGATCGTTTACTTCGGTTTGTTGTTTATTTTCGGTTTGAAGTTGAGAAATAAGTCTTTCAACCAAATCACTCCCTAAATTCTTAACTACTAAATTTTTATCGTATTCTGAGATGGCTTCAACGATAACAGCTTCGAAAAGCTTATTCTGAAGTTCCTTAAAAAGCTTGTTGCTTCCGAATATATCTATTCCGTATATTTCACCATTTATGGCATAGGCAAAACCCAGTGTGTTATCCGGGAGACGATACAAATCATCAAGATTATCTTTGTAATCCCTCACAATTTCTTCAAGATCCTGACTTTCAAGAGTAAGCTGAAGACTTGTTCCCGATTGATCCGAACGAACCTCAACATTTTCTCCTTTCATTTCACTCAGATTTTCATTCAGTTTATCCTGTTTCTCAGAAACCCGCTGCCAAACTGATGATTGGTTCTTTTCGTATCTTGAAGCCAGTTTCAGTTCTTTCGAAGCCAGCATTTTGGTATTACCCGAAAAACGATTCGACTCCTCATTACCTCTTTGACTCCATCGCCCCGATTCGACACAATAACTTTCCAGGGGGATATTTTTCGTTTGGGGACCAATGATTACATCATTACCCATAGTTCTATCCTGACGCCCACCTTTAACAATATCGCCAGCAAGAATAAAAATATAATCTCCTGTTTTATTATCGACGCTTAATCGATTTACACTACTGGTTTCCTGAACAATAACTTTATTATTTTCCATGGCTTCTGTGAGCGTGATATATACAATTTCATTCTCAATTTCCACGCCGCCTATTGGAAAAACCTGAAGATTTTTATAGCTAATTGCGTTCCCAATTGAATAGGAATCATTGCTGGGAATGATCTGATTATCGAGAGGTTCGTCTAATGTACTATTTATATTAAGGATACATCCGGCTGAGAAATAAGCCGATACAATAATTATTGGAAGTGCCAATAATAATTTTACTGATTTGATTTTACTAGTTTTCATACAGGTTATTTTAAGGTTTAACATACTATTCTAATGTAAAATTTAGGGCTACGGCTTGTTGCCTTAGCGCCGAAAGTATAGCTTCATCAAGCATCTGATCGGATTTCGCTAATGCACTGTTTTTTGTAATGTATTCGGTTCTTTGCTGATTTAATTTCTGGATTTCGGCACTAAGTTGCTGTCGTTGAACTGCTCTTTCTGCTATGTATTGGTTTTGTTCTTCATCATTCATCGATTGCATTTCAGGAGGAAGATTTGTTTTCTCCAGCTTGTTTATATCAAAATCATCTTCTTTTGCAGCATCTACCAGATCCCAGCTTTTATTCTCATACACATGTGAGCTTTTAGAAACAATTCTCTTTACATAATTCACTGAGCCATATTGCCGGGAATTGTTATCCTGTTGTTCTTGAAGTTCTTTCCTTTCCTGTCCAAGCCTGCCATATGGTATATAAGTTTCATTTAATAGTTTATTTAACTCTGCAATTCTGTTATCATATGGCGATTCTATGTAAACTGTTTTCCGATTCTGTTCGATACTTGCATAGCTGCCTCCAGTCAGGTCGGCTCCATTTTTCCATGCTGTATTGATGCCAGTCTGGAAATCGCCACAATGAATCGTATTAACAATAACATTTTTCTCCCTTGCCAGCAAACAGGCACTGTTATAATTTACCCGGCCCTGTGTAAAGGGCTCGTTACCTGCAATGTAGATCAACTGCAGATTGTTGACTGACTTACTCCAGTCGAGTTGTTTAAGTGCAGTTTGTATAACCTCTCCACAAAACTCGCTGCCACCATTGGTCCTCAACTCAAATAAATCTTTTGAAATTTCATCCAAATCAGAAGTAAGTGGTGTAACAAGCCTTATATAACCTTCGGATACCGGTAAATTATCGTTACCATATTCGTATAAAGCAATTTGTAATATAGGAATTTCATCGTCGCATTTTGCTTTTGCCAGCTCATTTACAATATTCCACAACTGCGATTTAGCTTGCTCAATTAAGCCATCCATGCTATTGCTGGTATCCAGTAATAAGGCAATCTGTATTTTAGCCGAATTGTTACTGACAGGAGGTGGTGCCTGTTGACTCTTTGCCTGATCGGCACAATCTGAAAAGATGGTAAGTAAAAATCCCGCTACCATCCACCGCAAATTATTAATCATAATCTTTTTCATTATATCTGATTTTTAGTTAAATAATTCATAATCTGACGATAAAAGTACCTTCTTAAACAAGCTCCTGAAAGCTATACTTAGTGAACACCCAATCCGACTTAGTTAACGAATGAGCCCGCTGAGTAAAGTCGATTTTTATATGTTGAAAATGCCAATAAATAAAGCTTTTGGAGAAAGGCTGGTTTTCGAATTGAATTTTTACTTTATATTTTTACAGACGATTTATTAAGTAATATGAAAAATAAAACAGGCTGGCATATAATTTACAATATCATATTATGCATAATGTTAGTTGCTCCTTTCCCAATGCATGCTCAAGAATCAGCAACTCGATCGAGGTATAGTAAAATAACAGACAAAAACCAGATTGCAATCCTTCTTGATTCGGCCGAACAATACCTTATATCGTCACCCCAAATGACATTTGACTATGTGGAAAAAGCATTACAGTTAAGTATAACGGCCAAGGACCATAATAATGAAGCCCGGAGTTATTTTATGCTCGGAAAAGTGAATGCAGCTTTACAACAATACGACCTTGCTATACGATATTTTAATGAAGCGCTTAAATTATACACTGAATTGAATTCTGATCAGCTATATGAATTACAATACCACCTGGCTCAGGCATACGAAAAACATGGGAATCTGAATGAAAGTATTGATTACTATAAATTATTTCTCAATTATGTTGTGAAAAAGAAATTGACAGATAAAGAAATTCAGGTCAGATACGATCTCGCCAGTGTTTATACAACAAACAATGAATATAATAAAGCACTGAAAGAATATAACGATATACAAAAGCTGGAAGAGAGTCGTGATAATAAAAAAGGCCTCGCCGATGTGAATACATTAAGGGGTGAATTTTACCTAAAACAAAAAAAATCGGATGAAGCCATTAAAAACTATCAACAAGCTGTTGCCTTGGCAGAAGAATCGGAGGATATAGAAATGCAATCAAGATCGCTCCGAAACTTGGGGAATGCATACCGGAGCAACAAACAGTTTAACGAAGAATTGCAGGTGCGTCAACAAGCACTGGATCTGAGCAAGGAATTAAATGAAAATGAAGCGCTGGTAGAGGATAATTTAATGATTGGTGAAGCATTTATTGAACAAAAGAAACCCGATGAGGCCGTTAAATACATACAGAAGAGCATCGAAATATCTGACAAAATTGGCGATATCGAAAAAAAAGGAGATGGACTCCGAACCTTATCGGAAGCATACAAATATAAGGGCGATTATGATAAAGCTCTTATCGCTTATCAGGAATATACTGCTATAATGGATTCAGTCACCAGCCGGCGTGAAAGAGAACTCAGGAATAACCTTAAAATAGTAGCCAATATCAACAGAAAACTTCAGCGGATCGATTTACTGGAAAGAGATATGGAAGTAAGTCAAAAAACTGTAGCGTTATTGCAGAAAGAACAGGAGCTAAATATAAAAGAACTTAAGACTCAAAAACGAATTACCTACTCGTTAATTCTTGTAATCATTGTGTTATCTGTAGCTTCTTTTTATGTTTATAAAAGTGGGATCCAGAAAAGGAAAGCCAATTTACTTCTTACGCTTCGATCGCTCCGCAGTCAGATGAATCCGCATTTTATATTCAACTCATTAAATTCGGTTAATAGCTATATAGCCCAGAATAATGAACGAATGGCTAATAAATACCTGGCCGAATTTGCTCACCTTATGCGACTGGTACTGGAAAATTCGAAAACCGATTTTGTATCTGTTTCTTCAGAGTTAGACATAATAAATTTATATCTTAAACTCGAACATTCACGTTTTCAGGACAAATTCGATTATCAGCTGGAAATCGATCCGGAGATTAATCAATCGGAATCGCAAATTCCCCCAATGCTTATTCAACCTTATATCGAAAATGCCATATGGCATGGTTTACGATACAAAGAACAAAAGGGCCTACTAAAAGTTATATTAAAGAAGGAAAACCAGAGCATAGTAGCTACTATTACTGACAATGGTGTTGGACGCGAAAAATCGCAGGAATTAAAAACAAAACATCAAAAAACCGGATCCTCAACAGGATTAAAAAATATAAAAAACCGGCTCGATATTATTAATGAAATATATAAAACAAGTTACCGTGTTATTATCGACGATCTGAATAAAGAAGAACTAACAGGTACAATTGTTAGAATATACATCCCGCTGCTCGATGATAACCGTAATACTCATTAATACTTTTTATGATGCTGAAAGCCATTATTGTTGAAGATGAGGCTACAAGCCGTGAAATCCTGCGAAATTACATCGCGAAATATTGTAAGCAGGTACATGTGTCTGCCGAAGCCGACTCAGTAAAATCAGGTTTGGAAGCCATTAATAAGCATAATCCTGATCTCGTGTTTCTGGATGTAGAAATGCCTTATGGAAACGCTTTCGATCTGCTTGAACAGGTTGATAACAAATCCTTTGAAACAATTTTTGTAACGGCTTTCGATCATTATGCCATAAAAGCCCTAAATTTCAGTGCAGCTTACTATATTCTGAAACCCATTGATATAGATGAGCTGATTAAAGCCGTGGACAAAATAACTGAAAAAAGACAATCTGCTGAACACGCTGTTCGAACTAATATCCTTATTGACAATATAAAAATCGAAAACAAACAATTGCAGAAAATATTGTTGCCTTTGCTTGATGGTTTCGAAGTAATTCAAATCAAAGATATTATTCATTGTAAAGCTAATGACAATTTTACAGAATTCTTCTTTACCGACGGTTCAAAAAAACTCATTTGCAGAACATTAAAGTTCTACGAAGATTTGCTCGGTGAATTAGATTTTATTCGTATTCATAAGTCGCATCTGGTTAATTTACAACATATTAAAAGATATAAAAAAGGAAAGGGTGGACAGGTATTCATGAGCGATGGCTCAACACTTGATGTGGCAGTTACTAAAAAGCATATTTTAATCGAAAAATTCAGATAAAGTTACCTACTAATACAAATTACTAGTAAAGCTGTAAATTCTTTAAAATGAAGAACTTATTAGCTGCATTGTTTCTATTTGCAATACCGAATTAGTAACTACTACGAATTTGTGAGCTATTTTAGGCTTTTTAATGTTTTTTTATTTTACATTTGTCCGCCTTTTATAAAAACAATAAAAATAAACCAATCTATGTAGCTATAAGGAAATGAATAAAATGTCGGTTAGTAATTTGCTTTGCGATCGTTCTCGCGAGGTAAATAACCCCCACCAGGGTCTGGTTATTGGTAGTCGAATCCCCAAAGACTACTTTATTACTAAAGGGACCGGAGAAAGTGACATTACCGTTCACGCAGGTTCTTATCATCTCGCCCTTAAAAATGCAGGTATCGAAAGGGCAAACATTATGATGTATTCCTCTATTCTTCCCTCAATTGCCAATCAGGTAGAAAAGCCAACAAATTATGTGCATGGTTCCGTGATGGAAACCATCATGGCCGTAGCTCATGGTAATTCAGGTGAAAGAGTATCGGCAGGTATTATTT
>CAYMQP010000149.1:8301-9325 GCA_964392505.1 uncultured Bacteroidales bacterium | reverse complement strand
GATTTGGGGAGTAGAGCTATCGTTTTTTATACACCTTTAATGATATTCAATTTAAGCCGGGTGAATTAAAAGCTATCGGTTATAATAGAAATGGGGAAAAAGTTACTGAAGCCGTTAAGACAACAACAGGAGAACCATATGCCGTTCAGCTATCACGTATTGGATCGCCAGTTGAATTCAAAGCAGACAATGCGGATATGGCTTTGTTTGAAGTGGAAGTAGTTGACGACAAAGGACACCGTTGTCCGGTGGCTTTTGATACGATTCACTTTGAATTACAGGGACCGGCTCGTTGGCTGGGAGGCATAGCTCAGGGTAAAGATAATTTCATACTTTCGAAAAGTCTTCTTGTGGAATGCGGAGTAAACCGTATTTTAATTGGTTCAACAATCCAGGCGGGTGTGATTACTATTAAAGCTGGTTCAGAAAAACTTAATTCTGATGAAATTTCAATAGCAAGTGTTCCTTTTGAAATAAGAAATGGATTAGCAGAAATATTACCTTCAGACAATTTGCCCATAAATTTAAGTAATGGACCAACGCCTTCAACTCCAACGTATAAAATCTCTCGCAGGTCAGTTATGCCTGTAGCGATTGCTGCCGGAGCAAATCCTGAACAAGCATACCTTAGTTTTGACGATAATGAAATGACAGCCTGGGATAATGGAGACAGCCTTGAAGCAGGTTAGATCTCTTATAAGTTAGAAAGGATAGCTAATCTTAGTGAAGTGTGTATGAAACTTAGTGGATTTCGAAACCAAAGTTATCCGATTACGATAAAGGTAAACAGTGAGATAGCTTATTCAGGCAATACGCCTCTTAGTTTAGGTTATATTACATTTATATTCAATCCCATTGTGAGCGATAGGGTAACTGTACAACTTACAGGCGCCAATAGTAGTGCTGATGAATTTGATTTGATCGAAGTTCCATCTTACAAGGATAAGGTAGGGCTAAAAGATTTCGAGGAAAAGAAAGAGGGTAGTCTTAAAATTGTTGAAATTGAATTTTATGAGTCGGTTGA
>CAYMQP010000149.1:6692-8291 GCA_964392505.1 uncultured Bacteroidales bacterium | reverse complement strand
TCGGTTGAATAAAAAAGAGGTGTATTTTTTTAATCAATTTTATTTAAGGTAAAAGTTGATAATAGAAATTCATTAGCAGCAACTTTCTATTTTGTACTGAATTCTAAATTGCAAATCATCAATGGTTTATCTTCTACCTTGTTATAAATAAACACTATAATAAAAAGGAACTGAATAATTCAGTTCCTTTTTATTTTGCAAGAGGTGAAAACGTGATTCTATAATCATATTACTAATCACCCAAATACAACAACTTTAATCCTGTCTGATAATTATTACTAGTAATTACTCTACAATAATAAAATCCTGAAGGGATTATTTCTCCCTGTTGATTTCGTGCATCCCATTCAATAGAGTATTCTCCTATGTCATGTTTCTGATTAATCAGGTTATTTATAATTTGCCCCTGACTATTGTATATCATTATAGTAACTGTGCAAGGTTCATTCACACGGTAATCCAATATAATATTTTTACTAAATGGATTAGGCATAGCCTTTAATCTGTCAATATCACCATCAGGAATCATTCTCTGGTAATCTTCAATACCTGTAAATAGTTTTTCTTTGATTGTGATTTCATCCAGGTTTCCAAAATCGGATCCTGTAGTTTCAAATCTGATGGTATTTGTAAATCCAACATCTAATTCTATCACTGCACTGTCAATTTCCCAATTGGTCCATTCACCGGTACCGTTCATGGTTAGGCTTTGTGTGACATCGTTTACGATTAATGATCCGGTTCTGTCTGTATTTCCAAGGGCATAACGATAGACCATCACATATGCACCGCCGTTAAATCCAGGCATATAATTGAAAGTTACCGAACTTCCGCTTGATTCAAAATTAACAAAGCCAGTTCCATTATAACCCAGATGATTATTGTCGAGGTATACCGTTCCTCCCATTCCCTCATCTTCGGCTTGTGTTGTATATGTGTCACCGGCTTCTGCCGATACAACTTCGGAGCTGAAAGATTCTATTTCGATATCATTTACTGAAACTACGTAATAATAATACTCGACACCACTTGATACGGGTGAATCTTCATAAATGGTATCCGTTATTACTTCAGAATTCAGCTTGGTAAAGTCAGTAAGAGCATTAAGCGACCGATAGACATTATAACCTACGACTTCATCCTCAGTCACTTCATTCCATACAACAAGATTAGCACTTGAACTACTTCTGGTGAAAATATCTGTTGGATAATCAGGCCTGTAGGTAGGTCGTGCCCAATGTATATTACTGGGATCTGATTCATTACCACTAGTATCCACAGCTGTTACATAATAATAGTAAGAGGTATCGTTATATACATTGGTATCCAGATAAAATTCTACTATTAAAAGTGAATCATTCATTAACCCAAATGGTCCTGTTTCACTACTTTGCGATCGGTATAAATTATAACCCGCGAGGTCGAGATCAACATGCTCATCCCAGTAAAGTCTAACTCTTTCGTTTAAATCTTCTGAATGCAGATTTCTGGGTGCATAAGGGGGCCAAAGACTATCAGGAATGAACATATTATATCCTAAATTGAATGATGTATGTGGTGGCTGGTTGTAACTGTTGTTTTGCCAGGCAACAGCCAACC
>CAYMQP010000149.1:0-6682 GCA_964392505.1 uncultured Bacteroidales bacterium | reverse complement strand
TTTAATACGATATTCCGTAGTATCGTTAGTCGTGTAAATGCGTAAATTACTGTTGTCGTTAGTTCTCCAGATTACCTCTTCACGCCAGTCGCCAAAAAGATCGGCTTGCAGGCATGGATTTGCTTTGGATCCATTATTCGATGAACAACCAACCGCCTCAAGCAATATGCCTTCTTCATATTTTCTGATATTATTCGCATCGAGAAGCTCCCTGCCCAGATCGCTATCCCACCATACCACATGGTTGGTTGATGAGGGGTATGGTCCTACTCTGATATTATTAGCGCTTCTTAAACCATCGGTGCCTCCCCAGCACTCCATACCAATGAATTCGGGAACCAGATCACCTGCTGTGGCCCGTCCTACATCACCCGGTTCGGTCGTCCAGAGTATTTCACCTGTTCTAGCATCAACCAAAGAGGATCCTGGACCTGAGCCTTCATGACAAGCCCACCTTTCCAATCCAGGTCTCTCAGGCACGATATCAGCTAGGTGCATAGCATCACCGGTAGCTTTCCCAATTTCAGTAGTTCTAAGTGTCCACATGCCTGTTCCATCGTCATCAATGGCACAGCTGCAGTAAATAATCTCATCTTTTTCATCATTATCCACATCACCAACACTCAAATTATGACTTCCCATACCAGCCCAATTAGCATTACCAGGATCAGTCGATTTAAAATGCCAGCGCAATACCAGCTCACCTTCAACCAAATCCCAGGCTGCAATTTCTATTTTTTCATATATTCCTCTAGCGCAAATAAGACTTGGATTTTCTTCCCCCAAATAGACTATTGCACACAGAAAACGGTCCACGCGATTTCCATAACTGTCGCCCCAATCGCTTACATTGCCTCGGGCCGGTTCGAAATCTGTAGTTGCCATTTCGGTACCATCGATACCATTGAAAACTGTCAGGTATTCCGGACCTGTGAGTATGCGGCCAACAGAATTTCTATAATCAGCTTCGTGATCAGCACTCGCAGCCGGCCCGTCACTTAGAAATGCTCCTGATCCGTCCTTCGATCCGGGTGCAGTCCGACAGGCGATTTCCGCCATTCCATCACCGTTAAGATCGTAAACCATAAATTGAGTATAATGCGCTCCGGCCCTAATATTGATACCCAGATCGATCCTCCACAAAAGGGTACCATCCATTTCATAACCATCGAGAATTACATTGCCTGTGTATCCTTCATGTGCGTTGTCGTGCGAATTTGAAGGATCCCACTTTAATACAATTTCATATTCACCATCACCATCGAGGTCACCAACACTGGCATCGTTTGGGCTATATGTATAATCAACATTATCAGGAGTAGTACCTCCGGCAGGTCTCTGAAGAGGTACATTCAAATAATTTTGATTCCAGACACCCACCGTATCGGACGATGTCTGTTCTACTCCGCCTAATACAGGTATTACATGATACGTATCGGATGTTGTACCGTCAACATCCAGATAATTGGTTGATTCAACTATAGGTTCTGTATTCAGTTTAATATCTCCCCGGTAAACATTGAATGCGGTTGTATCCGGATCAGTGCCTAATAACCGCCAGCCAATATAAATTCCGTCATCGTGATCAACTGCAACTACGGCCCGCGTAATATTCTCCATTTGAAATTGCCCGGAAGCGGTAGTAAAAACTAGGGAGAGAATCATTCCCATTAGTGAGGTAAAAGATGCTTTCATGGCTGTATAATTAAAAGTAATAATATTTATCATTTTTGACCTTACTATTGTCTTTTTTGATCGTAGCATAAGTTCATCCTTTTATAAAAGAATGTATAAGAAGGTTTCAGAATTATAAGTGAAAATAAAAAGTTAAAGATAATAAAAATGAGGATTTTATAAAGATTAACTTGACTAATATTGATTAAATAATTTCAATATCTTAAAAGTGAAATACTTGTATTATGCAGATTTGAATTTAACTTAATTGATTGCTGAATTAACGATTAATTCCGAGTAGATTTATTTTGAATTTGATATTATGTATTGCTTAATAAAATACAAGAAATTATGAAGTATATTTTGAAATTACTCTTATGTATGATTACTGCTGCTGGAGATTTAACCATTTTATGTGCTCAAACCGATACTTCGTTAAAGATCTTCCAATTTCCTCCTAATCAAATTCCCAGGATAGATGATAATACGGAAAATTGGTTAATAGTACCTGAAGACTATTACTATGGTACAGAATACCTGGTTGATGATGAAAAAATACATGCAAAACCTGATGCTGAGAATTTAAATGTAAGGATTTGTGTTGGTTGGGTTAAAGGAGTGAACCGGCTATATTTTTTGTATGAAGCATACGATAATTACTGGGATTTTTCTCGAACCGACCTGCATCATGATATTTTGGAGGTTGTTGTTGATGGCGACAGATCAGGCGGACCATTGATTGATCGATTTCATCTAAACCAGGAATAACGGTTTTTGGAACCTATCAAATAACCATACTATGTATGGCGATGCATCACATCTGAGAGTATTTAGATTAATGTCTTTGGAAGAAAGATTTCGTAAAAAAAAAAAGTGCCGACTGGTCATTTCAGATTATTGATATGAATCACCGGTTGGTGGCCTTTCAGGATCTTTCGGAAGGGGAAATAACCTCGTGGAAATGGGATTTTGGCGATGGAACCATTTCAACGGAACAACACCCTGTTCATCAATATAAGCAGGCTGGATTATATATCGTAATCTTGTATATGGAAGGACCAGAGGGTCAATCAAGAATGGCTAAAGTTTGGGATGTGGCCTAAAGGTAGAATATTATTATGGAACAATAGAATAGTCGAAAAATAGAATTTCGAAGTTTTATATAACAAGAAGTGAGCTTGTTGTAAGTAAATTTTGAGTATTTAAGATTACATGTCGGAAGGTAAATCACCAATTATAATAAATTTTGTCTCATACGGTTCCAACTCCAAACTCAATTTTACCAGTTCATGCTCTAAGGAAATATCATCAATAATATCAATTTTTCCGGTCATGGCATTCCATTCCTGAGCATCACCGTTTCCAGCCAGGTAAGCTATATTTGTTTGTTTTTCAGTACTCTCATTAAAGAAGAAGTATAGATCAGCATCTTGTAAACGTCTGTGGGTGTATTTCACAGAGTGATTGTGTTTCTCAAACCTGACATCCGGTTGTGGTAAAACCTCCATTATACGGGAAGTAAGTTTTCCTGAGGGTTCATGAATTGTCCAACTTAAGTCAGTCGGCTTAGAAGCATCACGAAAGGTTTTTTCAACCATTAAAGAAGGTTTGTTACCCAGAAAAACAACCTGACCGCCTGATTCAGAAAAAGATTGTAATCGGTCCAAAGCTTTTTTCGAAATTGCACTTACAGAAGGAATAATTACGGTATGATAATATTGTCCGCTCAAGTTCTTGAATGTACCGTTTTCGAGTTCTAATAAGGTAGTAAGTGCATATTCATCGACAATATCAAAATCCCGCTGATTTTTAAGAAGCTGCTGCATTATATGCAAAGTGCTTTCATTCGATTCGCTGTAACCAAGCCACATACTTGTTGTAGGAAGATAAACAGCGATCTGAGCTGTCGGACGTCCTTGCGAAAGCAGATACGAGGCACGATGAATATATCTGGCGATCAAAGGAAATTGTTCATCAGCTGTCCAACCCTTTAGACCTAACTGACCATCGGAAGATGCAGGTACAAACATTACTTCTACCATGTTGATTCCGCGAACCAGTTGGTAATCTATAACCCATTTGGCCTGTACAATATCGGGAGGGATATGGTATGCAGCGAAGCTCTCCGTAAATGTGCGTGGCTTGCCGTATACATGCGATACTGAAGAAGCATACTTAGGATAATTCGATATTTTGTCTGGCCAGATTTGATTCCAGATGGCATCTATACCTGGCATTTGAACATACCGCATACATTTAAAGAAGTCGCCTTCGTGCATAACCAGAGCCATCATATCATCTTCTTTGTTCAGATGAACCAGATATTCGATATGATTTGCAGCACACCAATCGGCTTGTACTTTAAAAAAGCTCTTAGCGAATAAATCAGACCACACATCCCAATAATCGGCCTTCATGCGTTTTTGTTCATCGGTGAGCCGAGGTGTAAAAAAAGAGGCAACATAAGGCGCTACATCATAACCTTTGTGTTCTTTGAACACATCAAACAGCTGAGTTGTCCAAGGAATTCCTCTGATGCTATAATCCGGTTCGTCGCCTCTGAAACCCAGCACAATCCGTCCGAATTCTTCACCGACATATTTTTTATATTGTTCGTGCGTAAATTCAATAAACTTTCGTGTTGCCGCAGGATCTAAGTAATCGCAAAGCGAATTACTGGGGTCTTTTCCACGGGTCGGATTGTTTACGGCCCGGGTAGGTGAACTGCGGAAATCGTGTTTAATCAGCATAACTTCCCACCGACCTTTTGGTGCAGTCCATTCCAGTTTCCCTGACCTGATATCAAGGATTTGATTTGTGCTATCGAGCAGATTTACAGCAACTGCGCTTATGATATCCGGAGATAGCTGCAGAGCGAGTGTGTTGTGGGTTTCAAGTTCAATCTGATCAGCAATAACAAGGGCTTTCATTCGGAGTTCCGGGGCATCGGTAGTAAATTTGCCACCGGCAAATCCACTGGGATATTTACCTTCATCTACAATCCAGACACGCATATCTCTTTCCTGGGCCAATTCCACTGTTCTTTTTACCAGGTTAAGCCAGCCTTCCGAAAGATAAGGACTGCCCATATCATACCCCGACTCAAGCGTTACAATATGAACCCCTCGTTCTTTAAAGGCATCCAAATCACGGGCAATCACTTCCTCAGTAATTTTGCCATCCCATCCCCAATAAAATGTTAAACTGTATTCAACAGGCTGTGATTCGAAATTGGCAGCGAGTTCCTTCACTCCCGTGTTGTCGAATTTTTGCCAGGCCCTGTTATTAGATGAACACAGACAAAATATAAGAAGTAAGATTATAGTTGCTTTAGTAATTTTCATATCTTAATGTATTACGACTATAACTCTTTCAAATCGATACCTTCAAGTTGTGTGTCCGGTACTGATTGACAATCCCTGGTTTTAAAATTATTCACATTCTTAAGAAGGAAAGTAGGTACATCCTGAACTTTTTGTGTTTTTACATTATTGAAATCTGCATTTAGTACATCATCCAATACAAAAGCAGGCCGATAATCGTCTTCTATAAAACGAACTTCAACATTATTGAATTCGATACCATCAACATGACGAATAAAAAAACCATAAGCCGGTATTTTGCCAAAAAATCTTGGATCCGGGTAATCCTCTTCTAATTCTGGAACCTCGATTTCGACATATTCTTTTGGTGCACTACCTTTTACCAATATCTGGATATTACTCAATTTAACATCTTCGATACGATGACCTGGTATACCAACAATGAGAGATGCATATTCGGGATTGGCATTATTTACGGTTATATTGCTTAAGGTGATTCGCTGCATTTTCCCAATTGCCATACCTTCCGGAGCACGCATACGTCTTCCCAATCGAAGGAAGATAGGAACATTGGTAATATCATTCATTGTAATATTCGATATTGTAATGTCTTCAAGGATTCCTCCGTCTACAGTTTCCAATGCCAGGCCGCGGCAATGATCGAATATGCAATTTGTAATTGTGATGTTTTTAAAACCCCCGTTTGATTCCGTGCCGAATTTGATACGGCCGGTAACACCTCCTCCATCGGGTGCTTGTTTTTGAGTCTTCTGAAATGTGCCGTCGAGAAGCGTACCTAAATCATAACCGCTAACTAAGCAATTACTGATCATAACATTTTCGGTGAGCTTGGGATAACCCAAGGCATAAGAACTTTTAAGAACAATGGCATCGTCGTTAGGCGAATTGATCAGACAATTTGAGATTATCACATTCTTACAACAATCGATATTAATTGCATCACGGTCGGTGTCGATCTTAAGATTGTCGATGGTGAAATTGTCAACACCTGTGGGCAAAATACAGAAATGCCCTCCCTTTTGAATGGTAATATCTTTAATTATCACATTTCGACAATTTTTGAGGGCAATAGCTTTATTCCCTTCCCCAGGCTTATCGGAATCCCATCGTTGCAAACCTTTACCATATATTTTCCCAGGTCCAAAAATAGAGATATCTTCAATATTTTCACCCCAGATAACGCTGTTATGCCAATGGCTATGGCCATGATCCTGGTACATATCCCATTCGTTTGGCTCTGCTTGATCATACTGATCATCGTGTTCGTCGGGATTTGCAGCCAGGATCACCGCACCATGATCGAGATACAATCCGATATGACTTTTAAGTCGTATTGAAAAACATAAATAAGTGCCGGCCGGAAAATATACGGTACCGCCGCCTGCTTCCGATGCTGCAACGATGGCTTCATTAATGGCAGGAGAGTCAATCGTGTTTCCGCCGCCAACAGCACCATAAGTTTTAACATTATAGTCGGATGCAAACAGCAGAATTCCTGAAAATGAAATTATTAAGAATAAAATGATGTTACGGATTTGTTGCTTTGTATTCATAATTTCTTTCCCTTTTTCTATTTACTGTTTTTGTATATAATAGCTTCACCTTCTGCAACGTTCAGTGTAAGGCCCGATAAATCCAATTCTTCCACATTTTCTAAAATGAAA
>CAYMQP010000148.1:0-9349 GCA_964392505.1 uncultured Bacteroidales bacterium | reverse complement strand
ATCCACAGTATTCCCCCCTGAGGCATCTTCGTCTTCATAATGTGCTCCAACAATGGCATAATTACCTGAAATGCTTAATGACCAGCCAAACCAGTCATAAGCTGTACGGTCGGAGGCCACGATCTTCTGCACCTGGTTCCAGTTCCCGCTGCCATCACGCTCAAAAACATAAGCTGAGCCCGCCTGTTCCTGATAATTCCCCCCTAAGGCGTCTTCGTCTTCCCCATATGCTGCAACAATGGCATAATTTCCCGAAATGCTCACTGAATAGCCAAAATAGTCCTCAATTGCACGGTCGGAAGCAACGATCTTCTGCACCTGGTTCCAGTTCCCGCTGCCATCCCGCTCAAAGATATAAGCTGAGCCTGAATATAACTGTTCCCCAACTGCTCCGATAATCGCATAATTTCCTGAAATGCTTACTGAATAGCCAAACCAATCAGTAGCTGCCCGGTCGGAAGCTACGATTTTAACCATCTCGTTAAAATCCTGGGTAAGAACTACCCCATTAATAAACCAAAGTAACAAGAGTGTTACGATAATCCTTGTTTTCATTTCATTTTTTGATTTTGGTTGGTTAACTTTTAATCTATAAATAACGCTTCAATCTGCAAATTCAGATTGAATTAAAAAGCATGAATGTAGGGCGCTTGACATACTAAATATACTTACATATAATGGCAAAATTTTCAATAGATTAGTATTCTAATAGATTAAATTAGAATTCATTATACTTTATTGAGAATTTAAATCCGGTTTCAATGAAATATTATCTAAGCTGAGAAATAATCTTATGATTATTTAAATCGATATTTCAAATTTTCTTAAAAATCTGAATATATATTATAGAATGCTAATCAAGGCAGAACAACGAACCTGAGATAGAGGTGAAAGCCGGCAATTCATGTTAGCGCCAATTATCGATCTCTCGAATGTTTAGAAATCTTGTACAATTCTATGAATTACCAGGATTTAATAATTCAGATAATGAGACAAGATATTATTGATTAATTTCTTAGAAGTTTGAAATAGGCAGAACCTTCATTGGTTTTAATACTGACTATATAGAAACCCGGATTCTGATTTGACAAATCCAGTTCAAACTGATCTCCTTTTTTTTCTATAGTATTTTTATTATCATATACTACTTTCCCTGATAGATGGGTAACAGTAATTCGTTTGACAGCGATATTCTTTGTTAATGTTATATATACTTTTCCATCTGTTGGATTTGGAAATATTTGCATCGATGAAATAATATTGTCAATGCTTGTGATGCTGTTTACAATCTGACTATTGGATCTTGCATTACACCCGTTTTCATCAATTACATCTACAAGATATTCACCATTTTCAGTGGCTACATATTCATAGGTCGATTCATCAAGCATTAAATCAACTCCATCCTTGTACCAGGTATAACTATAATCCTGATCATAGTTTGCCGTAAGCAATGTACCTTCCAGTGATAAATAAACTTCGGGAAGAGGATTAACAGTAACAGTAACTGTATTCGAAGAAAGAGAATCGATAGTACAGGCATCGTATATTCTTACATAATAGGTACCATCTTCATTTACCGTAATACTATAGGACGTGGCACCCTCAATAACTTCATCATTTTGGTACCAGATATAATGTAAAAACACAAGAGGTTCTGTACTAAGTACTATACTTTCGTCACCACAAATACCAACATCACCCGATGGAGTAATTACCGGATTCGACAACGTTCTGTTCAATATCTGTAATGTACTCTCACTGGGTATACCCGTTATGGAAGGATTAGAAGCATTTATCCGCACACGGTATTGATCGCTTGTCGACAAATCACCAGGAATATCGACCGTGATCATTCCAATGGAATCTGTAGTGGCAATACTTGCCAGAACAACAGGGGTATCATAACTACCCAGAGAATCCGATAGTACTAAAGTAAAAACATTACCCGGAGACACTTCAATGGATTTATAACCAATTTCTATCGTACTATTGACACATTGCATATCTTCCGGCAGGCTGGTGACTTTTACAGTGGGTAACAGGTAAACAGGATTGCTTATTAAGGTTAATCCGGTTACCACATCGTTGGTCACATCGCACGAATATGCTCCTGCATCTGTTGCTGAAGGATTTCTTATAAACAACACTGAATCATTGGTACCATTATACAGATCATTATCCGTTATACCACCTCCATTATGTGTCCACTGATAATTATTATAGAGTCCGTCAGTCTGAATTTCTAACTGAAGAGTATCCTCAATAGCGAAATAAATTGTATCTGATATGCCAATGGAATCCTGGGGTGAATAGCTATCGAGCAATGCTATATTGGGCTCCAGATCACCAAAGGTAAACTTGTTTTCTTCAACATGAAATTCTTCTAGTAATGTCAATCCTGAAAAATCAGGTAAGTCTTCAAGATCGTTATAACGGATATGTATACGACTTAAATTAGTTAAATCAGTTAATTCTTCAGGAACAGCTCCAGTAAGTTCATTATTCTGCACATAAAAGCGACTTAAATTTGATAAATTTCCCAGCTCAGGAGGTATACTTCCAGATAGCTGGTTCTCACTAATAACAAAACTCAACAAGTTAGTCAGATTTCCTAATTCAGGAGGTATTGTGCCAGTCAGCTCATTTCCATAAAGTTCTAGATAGACAAGGTTTGATAAATTTCCAAGAGAGGGAGGAATGTTTCCTGAGAAATCGTTAGAACCCAGTGATAATTGCTCCAGAGATGTCATATTTCCTAAATCCGGAGGAATTTCACCGCTTAATTGATTGTAATAAAAATTCAGGGTTTGCAAATTGGTCATATCCGCTATTTGTATAGGTAGATTGTCTGATAATTGATTGATACCAAAATCCATTACGAGTAAATTGTCTAAATCAGCTAATTCTCCGGGAATAGTACCAGTTAGCTGACAATTCGCAGCATATAAATATTGTAAATTCGACATTGTACCTAATTCAGGAGGTATTGTACCTCCTATAGGATTATAAGAGAGATTGATTGATTCAAGATTTGACAGATTAGCCAACTCAACTGGAATTCCTCCTGTTAACTGATTATTCGATAATTGCAAATATTCTAGTTGAGACAGATCCCCTAATTGGGTTGGGATCGAACCTATGAGCTGATTATTCAGCAATCGTAAAATTAATAGGTTTGAGAGATTTCCTAAACTGGTTGGAATTTCACCTATAAGATTATTATCATTTAATAGCAGGTATTGCAGGTTAGATATGTTTCCTATTTCAGATGGAATACTTTCCGATAGGTTGTTTTGATCCAGAGACAAATAAGTTAAATTGGATAAATTCCCTAGTGTTGAGGGTATTGAATCGGTAAGAGAATTCCTATCTAAAGCTATTTCGGTTATATTGGTCATATTACCTAGTTCAGGTGGAATACTTCCGGTAAGATTACAGCTATATATATAAAGTCGTTCCAGTTTGGATAAATTTCCCAGTTCAGACGGAAGGCTGTCAGTTAGGCTACTATTACCATTAAGATACAATCTCTTAAGGCTATCGAGGTCTCCAATAGCAGGCGGAATATTACCAACAAGGTTATTACCCTGCAGATAAATATTCTCAACTCTGCCATTATTTATTTCTATCCCATACCAGGTATCCAGAGCAGCTGTTTTCCAGCCTGTACTATTATCCCAACTATCGCCATTGGTGCTATCGTACAGTGCCACAAGGGCCAGAGAATCGGATACGATATCTCCTGCAAAAGAAATTGAATTGTAAAACAGAATTAAAGAACTAAACAATATAATTAATACCAAACTGTTCAATAATTTCATGATTCTTATTTTGATGGTTAAAAAATGGGTGAAAGGAAATTCATGAGGAAACCTCATATAACAAATATACTTTTTTATTAATTCAATTCATGGATAGATAAGAAATAATATAAAAACAAACTATTTAACAACCTTATTTTACTGAGTATTACGATAATATCCTAATCAACATATTATAAGTGTTTCCGTTGGATTGAACCGAATTTCTTTTATCTCTATTTTTGAATATTACTTCATATAACCAGCCCAATTTATAGCACCTGTTAAATGGGCTCTGAACAGATCATTCTGATATATTTCCGGGGTGTGCCCCAGGGCTGTCTGAAAAATTCGGCTTCCCTCATATTCATGATACCACACAACAGGATGATCACCCATGCGTTGATAGATTCCCGGAAACCATTCGTTATTATCAACTTCATAGGAATTTTCATCGATTGAAATTAACACATGAACCTGTTGACGTGGATTGCTTTTAAAACTATACCATTCATCGGTAATTAGCCATTCTTCCCCTGGAAAAAAGTCCGTTGAGGGATGTGATTTATTTTCAATGATCAGTCGTGCTTGTTGCACGGGTGGATGACCAGTAAAAGTAGTGCCAATTAATTGCTCATACCAGGGCCATTCCATTTCGGTTACAGTTCCTGAGTGGATTGCTACAAAACCTTTTTTTGACCTGATAAAATGTTGAAAAGCCTTTTTTTGTTTTACGTCGAGGATATTATTGATAGTCATTAAAAATATGATAACATCAAATCGCTTTAAAAATGATCGTGTAAACAAGCCAGCATCCTCAGTAAAGGTTAAATTCCAATGGTTATTTTCACCCAGTTCCATAAGAGTTTTCACAGCTGTTGGTGTAACTTCATGACGGTATCCATTGGTTTTGGAAAACACCAGAATATTTAAATATGTGGTATCATTTTGTGAAAAAAGTGGCATAGTGAGTGCAGTGTTAATTAGTATTGCATAAAATAATTGTTTCATGCTTTCTTTAGCTTATTAATAGAATCTTCCTAGCAGAGGATGTTCAACGATCGTACGCTTTAATTCCAAAAGATCGACAGGTCCTGCAATTGAATAAATAATATTGCCTCCCGGTTCCAGTAAAACTGTATAAGGTATTGAACCATTCCATTCAGGATCAATAGCTTCAATAAGTTCATATTTGTTATTACTGTTATAAATATAGTTACGTATTGCAGAGTGCTGAGATGTAAGAAATTTTAAAACCTTATCTGCTTTACCCGGCTTATCAGCCGAAATGGAAATAAATTCAAAATCCCTGTTATAATACATCCTGTTTATTTTAATTAATTCAGGATACTCTATAACACAGGGGCCACACCATGTAGCCCAGATATTGATCAGCCGGAGTTTGTAAGAATTATTTTTCATTAGTTCTGTAATCCCTACTGTTGCTATTTTTTCAAGGATTACCGGATTTTTTTCCCAATCGCTATTTACTTTATCGGCCCAATCGGTTTTCCATGCCCATTTAATAGAACAGCCAAAAACCTTTGTAATAGGCTCTTCAACTGGTTCATTGAGCAGTGTCGCATCGACAGCTGCCCGTAAATCCTCGGCATTAGCTGTACACGGTTTCTCCAAATTATCCAATCGGCCTGTATAGGTTAATATTCGGTTTTTATCAAATACAAAAGCATGAGGTGTGGCTGTGGGCCCATATTTTATCGATACTGCATGATTATCGCCATCGTATAAATAAGGGAAATTATAGTGTTTATCTCTTGCCCTGATAATCATGCTTTCATATGTATCGTCGAGGTCGGAATAGGAACACTCTTCCAAAAGTAGTGCATAGGGACTATTTGGCATAATAGCAACCACTGCCACACTTTTAGTCATATAGTCATTGACAAATTGTATAATCCTGTCTTCATAAGCCTGGGCCGTAGGACAATGATTACAGGTGAAGATGATCACCAGCACATTGGAATTATTAAAATCACTTAATTTAAAATAGTTGCCAGAAATATCGGGGAGATTAAAATCGAAAGCCTTCTCTCCTATCTCCATGGTTTTAACCTTTTGTTTTTCAACTTTTTGTGGTTCGGGTTTAAAAGTACTTACTTCACTATCCCTAGGTGTATTACCTATTTTTTTACAGGAATTAATAACAAATACCAGAATGAGAAGAAACAAAATATAATTAAGTATTCTAGAATACCTGCCTGAAACATTAAAATCGTGTTTTTTCATTATCAGACATCTATTAGGTAACAACTATGGTTTAAATTAAATTATAAAATTCTCTCCATTTCAGGCCCAAATTAATTACTGTGTTGATCCTTATTTTATATCTGTTTCCGGTATAGGAGGCGGTCCATCGGGTAAAATGGTTTTATACACTCTATCTCCTTTACGTTGTTCAAATTCTTTCCGGATAGATGTACGGAGTGTTTCATTTTCATAAAGGTCAACCATGGTCATAGCCAAAGCTTTTGCTGTATATATAACGGTTTTGTGTCCGATAGACATACCTCCGCAGGCAACCACTGCCCACGAATGCCATGGGGTTCCTTTTGGTGCTGATGTGGTTTTAAGTGTGATTTCGGGCACTATCCAACTTACATCTGCCACATCGGTAGAACCTCCTTCGGGAAATTCTTTTGTCTCCTTTAGATTATGTATACTGCCATCGAGTCCCATGGTATCCTTATCAGAAGCTTTTTGAATGTTTTTGGCAAATGCAATTTCTTCTTCAGTAAATACAATAGGACCTAATAATTCCAAATTATTTTGCAGAATTTCAGCACCGTTTTTGTTCACAAGAAGTTCATAAATGCCGGAAATGGGTTCAATTGAATACCCGGCTCCGGTCATAAGAGCAGCCCCTTCTGCTATCATCTTAACTTTTTCATATACTAAGTTTACGCCATCCATGTCTTTATCTCTTACCCATGTATTGATTGCAGCATGCTCCGGGACAACATTAACTGCATCGCCGGCATCTTCAAAAAGATAGTGAATCCTCACTGTGGGTTTCACATGCTCCCTAAGATAATTAATTCCCGTTGCATAAAGTTCCATAGCATCGACGGCACTAATACCATTCCACGGATCGAAAGCTGCATGAGCAGCATGTCCGGTAAATTTTACCCGGAAAGCAATAATAGCCTGACTGCTTTGGGTGTTGGCTTCTATTTTGCTGGACGGATGCCAGTCGAGACAAATATCGAGATCATCAAATAACCCGGCGCGTGCCATATATAGTTTTCCTCCAATAGCTTCTTCGGCAGGAGTTCCGTAAAAACGAATAGTACCCTTAAGTCTGCTTGCTTCAATCTGCTCTTTAATGGCGAGTGCGGCTCCCAGACTTCCTGGCCCGAACATATTATGCCCGCACCCATGTCCTGGTTTTCCTTCTTTCAGAGCTTCTTTATGCGAAACGGCCTTTTGTGATAAACCCGGTAAGGCATCATATTCGCCCAGAACTCCAATTATTGGCCTTCCTGAACCATAGGTAGCAATAAAAGCAGTAGGCATTTCTGCGACACCTCTTTCTACTGTAAAGCCCTGGGCTTCGGCATAGTCGGCCAGTACTTTTGATGATTTATATTCCTTTAAGGCTGTTTCAGCAAATTCCCATATCTGATCGCTCAACTGAATAAGTTCGTCCTTATGGTTTTCAACCGAGGTGATTACTTCATTCTTTGTTGGAGAAATTGATTGTTGACCTGCAACAGGAAATATTATGAAGCAATATGACAAAATAATGGATAGGTGGTAAAATTTCATTATCAAGATTTTTTGGTTGTAAATACAGGTTTTTGCTAAAATATTATGTTTTGTTATTATTCTACTATTTACATAAGAAAAACTTAAATTACCTGGAATGTGCAATCATAAGGAATAGCCAAGATTGAAATCTATAATTCCTTAGGTATAGTAATATACCGTGGTGAAGATATACAGGAAATTAATTTATCAAATCATACAGCAGGCTACTACAGTGTTCTAATTCATTCAAAGACAGGTAAGGTATTACATAGAAAATCATTCTTAAAAACCTCAGACATACATATTTCTCCTCATTACTAAAAAAGTTTGAGCGATAAATCATGAATTCATATATGAAAAATAGTTTCTGATTTTGCATTAGGTGCATCCCACGTGCGAAAAGTGCATCATAGCATGCAATAATATGCTATACATTGTTGAAAAGTACTTCATGTTATTTTATTTTATGCTTTGCGAGTGTGTAATGCAGAATATTTTTTACTACGATGGTGAAATCATTCGTGAAAAGCACATCAAAGTATTTTTTGAAGTGGTTTACTCAGTTGAAATTACCTCCGATGCATGCTACAATGTGCTTTTCACTTGTGTAAAGCATACCAAAACATGCAATGGTATGCACTTCATGTGTGAAAAGCCGTTTGCTGCATTTTATTTTGGGTTTTGTTGCTTACTCAACTGTTACGAAACAGTTTATATGCCAATCCAGAACTGAACTACAGGATGATAACGCGCTTCATGCTGTATCCGTTTTTTCGTTTAAAATACAAAGCATATATGCCTTTACCTAACATGGATATGTTTAATTCATTGATATTTTGATTATTATCAATATTATAATATCTCATCAATCTCCCGGTCTGATCATATACAGCGATGAATTCAATGGGTTCTCCGGAAATGTTTTCAAGCAGTATTACATCCTTACCCGGATTTGGATAAATTATTTCAGTGAAATACTCCAGCTCATTTCCTACCTCACCGTTTGCAGTAATATCGGATATTTTTACAAGGAAGACATCATCAATTGAAAAAGTACCTATATCATCTGCCAAATCAAAATTAAAAGATCCAATTGCAGGTTCTGGCATGGTAAATTCAAATTCATAGGTTGACCAATCGTTTGCTAGCTCAGGTGCTGAGGATCCATATACCTGATAATTCTGTGAGTTTATGACAGCAGCATTCAATGTGATTCCGCCATTTTCGGCTTTTGCACGAAAACTGGCGACATATTCCTCTCCGCTTTCCAGTTGCAGAAAGCGTTGCGAAAGTTGAACATCCCATGGAAATGATCCCAGTGTATTAATATCAGCTCTGATATAATTATTCAGTGGAACTGTTTCCCTGTCAAGCAGAATTTCTGCATCTACTGAACCCCCAACTCCTGTTGCCCAGTATTTGGCACCCTTTTCAAAATTCCCGTTCTTCAAAACATTGTACGATAGCACAACAGGATACTCAGTAGTAACGTTATTTGGAACATCTTCAATATAAGCAATCACAGAACCCTCCGTATTGCCCCAGTCGAGTATAATAGCATTCGTATTCTGTCCAGATTGAATACTGGCTCCTTCCGGTACCGACCATTCAATATCGGCACCTGAGGGCATTGGAATGCAGTATCTTTCATCCTCTGCATTATAGGCTAAAAAGTCGGGACCTGTAATAAGTATATCATCCAAATTCTGGTACAGGCGTACGTAGTCGACCAACATGGTAGCTGGAAAGGGATCTTCAGGTGCGGGATTCCCGCACGA
>CAYMQP010000147.1:0-9399 GCA_964392505.1 uncultured Bacteroidales bacterium | reverse complement strand
GCTCATAAGTAACACAATCGCCAACCGTAACAGGATTAGTAGTTACAATATCTTTGGTACGGAATTTCCCTTTTATCCTGCATCGGATTATTTTTCCTCGGTCGAGAACCAGGTACCAGCTACCTGTCGATTTGGTAACTAAACCTTTATTCATTGTAACTTGTTCTTAAGCAAAGCGAATGTAACGCTTTAATCGTATTTTTACGCAATATTTAAATCTAACATATTATCTAAGCCAACATGGAAAAACACATTTATTCATACAATGTAAACGGACTCAGAGCGGCCCTAAATAAAGGACTTGCAACCTGGATTAAATCAGATTCGCCCGATATTTTATGTATTCAGGAAACCAAAGCAGGACCGACACAAATTGATATTCCATTATTTGAACATCTCGGATATCATTGTTACATTCACTCGGCCGAGAAAAAAGGATATAGTGGTATAATGACATTAACGAAAGAAAAGCCTCAGCAGATAATTCCCGGAATAGGTCTGAATAAATATGACTCCGAAGGAAGAATTCTGCGAACCGATTTTCCCGGTTTTACCTTAATAAATACCTATATTCCAAGTGGTACTACAGGGGATATCCGGCAAGAGTATAAGATGGAATTTCTGGCCGATTTCCAGAGTTTTATCAAGCGACTCCGAAAAGAGAAAGAGAAATTACTAATTTGTGGCGATTACAATATATGTCATAAACCAATCGATATAAACCATCCAGAACGGCATCAGAAATCCTCCGGTTTTTTACCGGAAGAACGAGCTTGGTTCGATGCTTTTATTGGCGACGAACTGGTGGATACATTCCGCATGTTCAATACTAAGCCTAAGCAATACAGCTGGTGGAGTTATCGGGCTAATTCAAGGGCTAAGAACCTGGGATGGCGGATTGATTATCATATAGTTACTAAGAAATTGAAACCCCATATCGTTAATGCAGGAATACTTAATTTTATTCAACACTCGGATCACTGCCCGGTTACCGTATCTCTTGATATATAATAAATAACTGTGGATACGAAGCATCGACATAACCGAATATTATTTGCAGGACTGAATACTATTGATATTCAGTATTTAATGGGATTTTATCCTGACGAGAATACCAAAACAAAAGCTGAACGTAACGAAGTTCGCCCGGGAGGACCGGCAACTAATGCAGCTATTACCTGTGCCAGTCTGGGAAGCAAGGTCGATTTGTTTACTCCCATTGGTAAGCATATGTTCTCAGAGTTTCTATTCAAAAACATAGAACAATACAGTGTTCATATATTGGATCCCATTGCGGAAGTTCCTAGTAATCCGGTTTTTTCCAGCATTGTTACCTGTTGTGAAAATGCAAGTAGAACTGTTTTTTACTATAATCCAGAAAATCGCTACGAGTTTGATATAATAAAATCTCCAGACCTTTCCCAGTACAAATTAGCTTTATTTGATGGTTTTTGGCCCGAAATGGCCATACCTCTTATTAAAAAATGCCGTGAAACTGGAGTTATTACTGTTCTTGATGGTGGCAGCTGGAAAGAATGCACAACAAATATGTTAGCTTATATAGATATCGCCATTTGCAGTAACGATTTTGAAACTCCTGATGGTCCCACTCCCGATGCTGTTTTCAATTACCTGCATCAACATAAAATTGAACATATTGCTATTACACGAGGTGAAAAAAGTATTCTTTATTCAACTATGAATAAAAAAGGAGAAATTCAGATCGACCCCATTGATGTGGTTGATACTCTGGGAGCTGGTGATATTTTCCATGGAGCATTCTGCCATTACTATATGATGAATCTAAATTTTGCTGAATCGCTTCGGCTGGCTTCACAGATAGCCAGTGAATCGTGCCAGACCTTTGGAACTCGCTAATGGACGAAAAGAAAGGTTTAAGACAAATAAAATCATAATTTACTTTTACGAAGAAATATTTTATTGTGAAAACAATCCGTCAAAAGCACCATATATCTGCAACTCCAGAAGAAGTATACATGGCTCTGACAAATCCATTAACTATCGAATTATGGACGGGTTATCCGGCAGAAATGTCTACTAAACCTGGCAGTGAATTCTCACTTTTCGAAGGAGATATCATTGGCAAAAATCTTGAATTCAGAAATAATGAGTTTATCAGGCAACACTGGTATTTTGAGGGTGAAAAGGATGAATCAATAGTAACAATCAAGCTTCAACCGGAGAAAAAAAATACGGTGATCGAGCTAACACACACCAATGTTCCCGATGAAGTTTATGATGAAATGGTGCAGGGCTGGAAAAGAAATTACTTTGGAGCATTAAGCAGTTTTTTTAGTGGCATTAACAATCGGATAATGACAAGAGATGATATTGAAATAATGGCACCTGTGGGATCGCATGAATCGCTTATGGCAGCTATTCAGGCAGGTGCCAATTCGGTTTATTTCGGACTGAACAAAATGAATATGCGGGCCCGTTCATCAGCAAATTTCAACGAGGATGATTTAGACCATATCATGACTATTTGTAATGAACATGGAATAAAAACTTACCTCACCCTCAATATCGTGATTTATAATAATGAATTGGAACAGGCTTACCAGCTGGTCGATTTGGCCAGGGAAAAAGGAGTCACCGGCATCATTGCCAGCGACCATGCCATAATAAACTATGCTCACTCACAGAATATTGAGGTACATATTTCAACACAAGTGAATATCAGTAATATTGAATCGCTTAAATTTTATGCAAACTATGCCGATGTGATTATACTAGCACGCGAACTGGATTTGGAACAAGTGCAACAGATAAATAAGACTATTGAAAAAGAAAAAATTACCGGACCCGGAGGCAAACTGGTAAAAACTGAAATGTTCATTCATGGAGCCCTTTGTATGTCAATCTCGGGTAAATGTTATCTGAGTCTACACGAACAGAATTACTCGGCCAATCGTGGGGTCTGCCTTCAACATTGCCGAAAGGGATATACAGTGCGTGAAAAAGAAACTGGACGCGAATTGGATATTGAGAGCGAATACATTATGTCGCCCAAAGACTTATGCACCATTCATTTTTTAAATAAAATGATCGATTCTGGAGTAAAAGTTTTAAAAATTGAAGGCCGGGCAAGACCTCCTGAATATGTTTACACGGTTGTAAAATGTTACCGAGAGGCTGTAGATTGTTGTTTTGATGGCAGTTATTCAACTAAAAAAATTGCCAAATTGAGAAAAGAACTGGAAACTGTATTCAACAGAGGTTTCTGGGATGGATATTATTTGGGTCAAAAACTGGGCGAATGGAGTGATGTTTATGGTTCGAAGGCAACAAAGCGTAAAATATATGTAGGGAAAGGCATGAATTATTTCCCAAAAATAAGAGTAGCTGAATTTCTTTGTGAGGCCTCTGCACTGATTATGGGAGATGAAATTATCATTACCGGCCCTACAACCGGGATAATACGAACAACAGTTAAAGAAATACGTGTCGATCTTAATGCAGTGAAAAAGGTAGAAAAAGGCGAACGATTTTCAATTCCTGTCGACAGTATGGTACGCCGTTCCGATAAGCTCTATAAAATAATAAATACTTCTGAAAATCAACAAGATATTACTAATTCAACGGAATATATGGTAGATTAATCAACCAAGGAATGTATTGACATTCAACTAATTGTAATTCAATTAAACAGTATAAAAGTAAAATTCCAGAAAAGCGCAGCAATCCTATATTAGAAACTATAAAATATTTAGTGATGTTATAATAAAAACCGACTATTCATCACTAAATTCATAATTAGCCGATATCAACATATCGCTTTTGAGTATTTTCAAATAAAGTTTTTTCAATTCAAGAGCACGCTCAAGGGTTTTTTTCTTATCGTATACACGAATTACATCCTCAGGCCCACAAAACCTGTAAATAGTACCAAGAGCAGCATCAAAATTCATATTTTTTGCATTGTGCTTAATCTTCCTGGTAATATAATCGAAACGTTTCCAGTTAATAGAATTGGGAATGCGGATATAAATTTTTTCTCCCTCATTCAAATCGCGGTATAATCCTTCTGCGATTTCAATTAACCGGAATATTTTAAATATTTTTATCCGGGCGGTATCATCAATTGGTTTATAATCCATCAAGTGAAGATCATTTCTTTTAAAGAAATTCTGAATAATAGGAACAGTGGAAAAGTTTTCCAGGCCTTTAATCCGAATGCAGGGGAATATCGATTCCCTAGTAATAATCTCTCCATAGGAGGGATAGCAGGTAGTAATTCGGCTTGCAGCTAAATTTTTATTAATACGGTTTATTTTCTCGGGAGCATATCGGTATCTTAAAATAATAAATATCGATCCCGGCTTAGTGTCGTTGCCGACAAGGTCTAAATTCGACTGATATCCGGGGAATGGATCAACATTCCTTAGAACCAGTGTATTGCTCAGCACATCGCGTTCAATCGAACATAATTTTTCCATCTTTGTAATGCTACCAATCGTTTCTATTACTTCGTTAGGTTCCATCATCAGATAATTAGCTGTAGTTTTTAGTGGTTCTTATACAGGGGGTATTCCCTTCACATAGCAAATAGTAGAATCGTTTACCTAAGGTACAAAATATGCTTGCCAATGTCAATGATAAAGTTTATATAAATAAAATATTATTTAAATTTTCATCAATTAATAATTAATATCCCAATGTATTAACCGAAATACCAAATCCGAAATCGAATGATTGACTCTCAGGAATAAATGAAATACGAAAACCCGGTCGGAAAGGCATAAAAAATCGAAGAAAGTGCATATCAACATAAAGAGTGAGACCGAAAGAGGATAAAAAATCTTCAGTAACTACTAGTGAGTTATCAATGATCTCCGGATAGCGAATTTTCGCCGCATCGTAATACAAAGTGGCATGAATTCTTTTAATATATGCGATTGGACCTAAAGTCAGATCGGGATAAAGAATAGGAAGTGTATATTCCACTAAACCTTTCAGGTTGTTATAGTAATCAATGTCGTAATTATTACCACGGGGCAATGAAATACGATTGGTAAGAATGGGGACTTTATTTTCTTCGCTTTCCTCATAGGAAATATTAAGTCGTATTCCATGATGACGTATTATTCCGGGCAAGTATAAGTTAAAATTTCCTGTTAAAGTGCGAGTAAATACTTCAGGATGAAAAACAGGCCAGTTATAAGCAAAAAACAGAGTTTGTCCGAATCGGGGCTGTATATCCCTATGTGATTGCTTTAACAAATTACTAGCGTAGATACTGGTTTCTATATAATTGTATCCCAGCTGAATACCAAGATTGCGTGTGTAAAAGTAACGATTTATATAGCGGAAACTAATTTCGGGTCTCAGGTTTCGGTAGTATTTGTTGTGTGTAAGTTGCATAGGTATATAAGTCTCAATACTGAGGCTATAATATGGTTTCATGCCAGGTGGCCTTTCGAGATTTTCAGGCCAGAAATAAATACTGGGTTGGCTTGAAAACAAGGCACTTAATTCTATAACAGGATATATGCCCTGAAAAATAAAACGGGGCTCGATATAATGTTTATTATCTCGATAGAAATAACTGATCTGTGATGTCAGGGTACTGAGTTTGTTTTGCGAAAAGAGAGTGAATCCTGCATAGATAACAGGATTTAGATTAAGCAAATCATTCGGATCGACATAGAAAGGTAGCCAGCTATGAATGTTGAAACTATGGAGGAAGCGGCTATAGGGTTTTGTAGGATATTCTTGGAAAAGAATATCCGTCTGCTGCAAATTACAGGCTGTGTTTTCGGAAAGCGCACTAGCCCAAGGGTAGTTATATTCTGATATTTCGGTCAATGGAACCTCGTTATTTCGAGCAGGTTTAATACTGGCAGGGCGATAGCCATTTACCGTGTAATCGGAATAGTAAAGTATGTGATTTTCAGTATCATAATAAGGAAAGTCGGCGCCATGTCGCGATTGGGTGAGACGAAATACTTCGGATGTTTGTAGATTAAGCCTATATATATTTCGAACCATTTCATATTCGTAACTAAAGAAAAGACTGTTTTCACCTATCGAAAGATTATCGATATCGATAAAGCCCGCATTATATAAAACAGAAATATTATGAGTATTCAGGTTACATTTAACAATCTTTTTTCCATCCTGATCAAGTATAATGCAGGCTATTTCGTTTTCATTAAGCCATACAGGACAAAAAGCATTTCTTATTCCTGTTAGCGGAAGGGTATCCTTCAAAGCATTCTCTTGTATGTCGTATATAAGTAATGAAAAGTTATTGTAGTTGTCAATATTGAGTACGACTAGTGAGTCGGTTCCGGATAATAAATATGGTGAAAACCATCGTGTTTTATTCTGAATTACCTTTATTTTCCCGTTTTGCCGATTTAGAATTTTAATCACCGAATAGTTGCGTCGAGCCCAGCGCATATCGGGAATAATTTCTTCCCATGCAATATAGGTATCAGAAATACTAACCCGTGTATTATAGTATAAACCGGGTGTATGAATACGCGATTCCGATGAATTAGTAAGCCAAACAAACCTGGTAATATCATCTATCCCAGTTTGAACGGCAAATATTTTATTTCTCGCCGGCTGAACATACTTATACTGGGTATAATATTTATTTTGACAAATAGGATGATATAAATCTTTAATAGAAGTATTGGTATCTAAAGCATTAGTCCACAATATTTTTAATGAATCGAATGTATTATGATAAAGAATAGACTTAGATTTAGTTCTTCCTTTCCTCAACCCTAGATAAAAAGGGGCAACCAGAAAGGGTTTTTTTGCAACTTCGTTGAGTGTTTGTTGCCAAAAATTAACTCCATACTTTAATCTGGCATATGAAACCATTTGATAACCATAAGAATAATAATCAGGAACATAATATTTGAAACTACCCAGATACGACTCATCATAGCTAAACCTTTTACTTCGATCGAGTTCAATGGCCCGGAGCTCTCGATCGAAATCAGCCAAGCGTCCACGTCCGCTTGATGAAAATTTCGTTTCTGCTAAAACAGCATCACCTTCCAGAAACCAAAATGGAAGATAACCTGCAATAGCACCGGTAGCGGCTTCACCGAATACAATATTTAAAATTCTTGTTATACCCTGCTCCAGGTTGTTAATTTGTACCACATGACGAAATTCGTGAAGAATTAGCTGTTCCATCCAATCCTGGCTATAGCTGTTTCTGGGGGGAGTAGTGATCCATTCAGACCTTCGTGGAGCCCATGCCACATATCCATTCGATATTACCGACTGATTGTAAAGAATTACCGATATTTTTTTAGGCTGTAAACTGAAATCTTCCGAAATATAAGAGTACATATATTCTAAAAAATTTGCTACCCGGTTGGCTTCCTGATAAAAGTCATCTGGATAAATAACTTGAAAATTATCGGTTTTTATTTGCGACCATTTTACCGAAGCTGGTGCCTGGCCCGTATTATAAAATTGCGATGAAGCCGAAAAAGAAAGAAATAATATGATAAACGAACTTAAAAATATTTTCATTTCAGGGATGATGTGAGAACAATCTTTTTGTAGGAACTTTTACTGGGATGTCATATACCGGCAGGCTTACAAAACGGATATCTTCTATGGTATAAAAGGCATTCGGGTTATATTCTTTTATTTTTATCGACATAATGTTTTATACTCTTTCTGTTGATTATGTAATAAAGAATACCTACTTCACCGCTGCTTCCTTCGGCACGTATAGCAGTTACACCAAATCGTTCACCCCGAAGCACATCAATAAGTTGTGAAGCATCTTTTCTGGTTATTATCCGAATAAGCTGGACTCCCAAAGGCGGTTTCTCCTCGATTCTAATACCAATATAGCTACCCATGGCAAAGCTAAATGCATAGGCAAAGTAACAGATCCAGTTATCCAGATTCTGAAATATCCGTGTAACGGCCAATAGCCAAACCAGTACTTCAAAAAAACCCACTAATGGAGCCAGCATTTTATTACCACGTGAAATAAGGATAATTTTCAATGTTCCTATCGACACATCGACAATACGGGCTAAGACAATAAGCAAGGGCAATATCAGATACGTGTATATATGACTCTCAAAAAAATCCATACTATTTAACATTTTGAAAGTTAGAATAAAATTAAACAGAAATTATTTCTCAAGAAATACTTGAAGAATTTACATATGAGCTACACATTATCGGAAAACATCTGCAAAGAATATTCGGATAAAAAAATAAAAAGATTATACTTCACGCGATTTCCATCGACCCAGTTTGAATACTATAATACCAAGAACAGCAAGTATCGTTTCAGAAATCAATATAGCATAAAAAACACCATTTTGTTCCATACATGTTACATTTGCCAAATAATAAGCGAGCGGAATTTGAATTAGCCAAAAACCTATGATATTTAAAGCTGTTGGAGTGTAAGTATCACCGGCGCCATTAAATGCCTGAGCTATAATCATTTCAAAGCCATAAAACACCATTCCAGCACCCATGATACGTAAACATGTGATTGCGGTCTTAAAAGAAAGGGTTCCTTCAGCTGAATAAAAACGAACAAAGAAATCCGGAAAAATAAGAAATATAAGCATAGTTGAGAACATGTAGATACTATTGATAAGTGAAATCTTCCAAACAGAATTCTCAGCTCGTTTATGATCTTTTGCTCCGAGGTTTTGTCCAACAAGGGTTGAGGCCGCATTACTGACTCCCCATGATGGCAGAAGAAAGAAAACAAAAATACGAATAGCAATAGTATAGCCCGATACAACCTCTGTTTTATATTTAGCCAGAATCCAATATAGCACAATCCAGCTTGAAGTGGCAATCAGATGTTGAAAAATACCTCCACCCGACAGGTACAAAACTTTCCACATGATCTTTAACCGTACTCGAAAATCACGAAAAAATACTTCGATACGCGATTTCCTGTGAAAAAGCAGAAAAAATTGATAAAGTACACCTATTCCCCGGCCTATATTTGTTGCTACTGCAGCACCGGTTATGCCTAGTTTAGGAAAAGGACCGATACCGAAAATGAATAACGGATCGAGAATAATATTCAGCAAGTTGGCATAAAGTAAAACTCTCAACGATAATGCAGGGGCACCGGCACTACGTAAAACAGCGTTGTTAATAAAAAGGAGCATAATAACTACATTTCCTCCTAACATGATGCGAGTAAAGGACGATCCAATATCAATTACTTTTTGCTCTGCATTCATAATGCCCAGCAATTTTGGGGCGTAAAAAACTCCGGGTACTGCAATTATTGCGGATATTAAAATCCCGAGTATAATGGATTGTGATGCTGCCACCGATGCAGCTCTATCGTCCTTTTCACCTATACGCCGGGCAACCAAACCAGTAATTGCCATAGCAAGACCAACTGCAATA
>CAYMQP010000146.1:3173-9506 GCA_964392505.1 uncultured Bacteroidales bacterium | reverse complement strand
ACCTAAACGAGGGATTGAATCGGTTTCATTAGTCAATTGATTAATTTTTTCTTCAACCGTCATTAGGTCAATTAAATCAGATAGCCTTTCCTTATAAGAATTTGGTTTGAAGACATTTACTATTACAGAACTGCTTGCTTCATTTTTCCCATTTTCTATTCCTGAAAGAATTAGCATATAATAACCTGGCCGTGGAAAAGTAACTTCAGTAGAAAGATCGGATGGATTTTTAAATACAACTTCAGCATTCTGGGGGCATGTCCATTCTACTTTTATCTTCTCTGAAGAGATAATTCCTTTAAGTTGTGCCGTGTGTGATTTTTCCCAATTGATAATCTGATTGGTACCGGCATTAATTGTTATGGTTTGAGAACAAATTAAAGAAGAGTTTAAAATAAGCAGAGTAATTGTTCCAATGATTGATTTGATAATTCTTTGTTCCATTTATATTCCTATATTGAGTGATTTATCATTTAATATCTCACCAAATTTAAACCTTTCATCTTTTAGAAAATGTTATTTAAAACTTATCCAGTCCAATTCAACAGGTTTATCATCTTTAAGTACAACAACTATGTTATGAATCCCCGGTTGAAAGTTTAGCACCTGTTCATTAACCATATTCCAGTTCGTGTCTGTGGGGATTTTTATTTCGGAAAGCAACAGGCCATCCAATTTATCTAACCTAATTTGTAAAATTCCTCCTAACTGGGACGAGGCTCTTACCTGAACAGATTTATATTTCTTGTTGCCAAAATCTACAGCATTGTATTGTATCCAAGCATTTTGATTTTTAAGTACTGTCTTCCAGCCATATATTGTATTATGTGTATCCAGAAAAACAATTGATACACCCGAATTGCTTTTAAGACTATATCTATCGATTTCAATTTTTTGTGAAGCATGGGTTATTCCAACTCCTCGTAATGTTGTAGTTACTTTTTTAATGGTGCCGTCTTCATTAAAAATCAGGCTGTCAATCCGGACTGACCTGTTCTTATCAAATGCTGGAGACAAATCGTTATTATGGTAAAACAAATACCAGTGGTCCTTAAATTGTATGATGGATTGTTGGTTGGTCCAACAGCCGGTTGGCAATTCATTCATGATTACTCCTGCCATTTTAAATGGTCCCATGGGACTTTCACCAATAGCATATTCGAGCCTTTCTGTTCTATTTTCTGCATGCGGGTATGTCAGGTAGTAAATATCATTTCGCTCAAACAGGTAAGGGCCTTCAATCAGGCCTTTAGTAGGCAGGTTATCAATAATCTGTGGTTCCGATGCCAATTCAAGCATGTTATCATTCAGCTTAGCAACGAATATTTTCCTCGCAGACCAGTATAAATAAGCTTGCCCGTCTTTATCTATAAACACGTTTGGGTCGATTCCGTGAACATTTTTAATTGGTTTAGGCTGTGGAAAAAATGGCCCATAGGGTTTGTCTGAAACTGCAACCCCAATTGAAAAACTTTTTCCATAAGTTATATCTTTAGCTCTTGCCGGGAAATAAAAATAGTATTTCCCGTTTTTACAAATACAATCAGGTGCCCACATGCTGTAAGAATTTGAATCTACCCAGTTAACTTTGTTCTGACTCACAATTATACCATGATCAGTCCAGTCAACTAAGTTTTCCGATGAGAAAACATGATAGTCTTCCATGCAAAACCATCCAGGGTGTCCTTTTCCTTCTTCGGCCATAATGTCGTGAGATGAGTACAAATATACCTTATCGTTGAAAATCCTTGCCGATGGATCGGCAGTAAACTGATTACGGATAATCGGATTTTGTGCTTGAGCCTTGTTAAGAACCATCAATATCAGAATATTCAAAATAAGTAAATTACAATTATGATTTTTCATAAAGGAATTATTAAGAATCGATCAAACGCACTCGTGGTCACTTTGGTGAAAAATTTAGTTAATTCTGAACCAGTCAAAATCAACATATCCACCGGTTTCTTTAGTTGCGTAATTAAAGAGACAGAATTTGTTACCAGTGAAAATATTAAGATTAAACCTCATTGTCAATTCGTTTCCAAGCTGTGAGTACTTCTCATTATCAAAACTATATTCGAAAGTTGCCTTCTTTTTGCTATTCGATGCAATTGTTCGCAAATAAACTGCGCTACCTTCTATTGGTAACGATTCAATGGTTTCGCCATTGTTCACCATAATTAGTTGTTTCGATCCACTATCCTGTTTCACTGCTATATAAGCATAAGGATTTTGAAATACGGCCAGGCCGGCTATATCCCCATCCTTCATATAATCTACTTCCATTTTGGTCATACCTATGGTTGGGATAGTTTGATCGTAATTTGCAAAAGGTCGTTGGGTAAGCGTATTACGGGCTTCGCGCAGGTTCGTAACAACTTTCCCGGTGGTTAATCTTAAGTAACCCGGATTCTGAGTCAGCGAGAAATTATTCGTGTCGGGGCTATGGTTCCATCCCCACTGCATACCCAATGTAGTTAAATTAAACTCATCGGAGGTGGGTAATTTTTTTATCGAATATTCTTTTCCTACATTGGGCTTTTTATATGTTACAACACCTTTACCGTCAATACCTATCATCGGCCAACCATCGACCCAGGTTACCGGTTGCAGCGATGGAAAACGTCCGAATGGTCCGCTATCGACAAAGAGCATAGTCCACCATTCACCGGTTTGTGTTTTTATCAATGCACCCTGATGTATTCCATAAGTAACTCCAGGGGTAGTATCTCTTATAGCCACCTTTTGTTCATAGGGTCCGTAAATATTTTTTGAGCGTAGTGCTACCTGAATTCCGTCTAAACCTCCATAAGTACCATACAAATAATAATAGCCATTTATTTTATATACGTGCATTCCTTCAAGACCCTTACGGATATCGCCCGTGTATACCAATGAGTCTTTACTAATAGAAGTAAAGTTTTCATCCAGCTCGGTAATTGATATTTTACTATAACCATGTGCAACATAAATCCTCCCGTTATCATCGAAGAATAATCCCGGATCATAAAATCCTCTAGGTAGTTTCCTTATTTCCCATGGACCTTCAGGAGTTGTGGCTGAACATAGAAATCCACCTTCATCTAGGGTAATGAAGAGTAAATAAAACTTCCCATTGTTATACTTAATGCTTGTGGCCCATTGGCCATGTGAATACCGGTTGCATTCATCGAGATTGTAACAGGGACTGAAATCGAGACGAGATACTGCATTGCTGCAATATTCCCAGTTTACCAAGTCCTTGGATTTAAGGACAGTAACTCCCGGAAAAACAAACATAGTAGTCGTAACCATGTAATAGGTATCATTTATCAGGATTACATCCGGATCGGGAAAATCAGCGGCAATAACCGGGTTGGTATAAGTACCGTCACCATTATCACTGTACATTTTCTGCGAAAATATACTGCCACTTGTTAATAATATGAGAATAATAACTATTGAAAATACCTTTCTTTTCATGTTAACAAACTTTGATATAGTATTATTCTTTTGTGCGATCTATATTTATTCGCATTAAAAAGGAAGCCTTTCATAGCCTTCCTATTTGAAATAACTTATGCATAGTTAATAAATAATTCTCCTAATTGAACATTCTCAACATTGATGCGATTATCTTATTCTAGATCTAAACACTTGCAAATGAACTGTGTCAATGCTTTAAACTTGATACAATGCATAGTTACATGAGCATAATCAGACGTTTAAGTTCTTTTCCCTTTAAGAAGGTAAAAAGGGTTAGAATTAATTTCATCATATTTAAAAGATTTAATTCTCCATAGCAGATTATAGGTTTTCGTAATTAGGATTATAGAAAATCAGAAAACGAAATATATTCTTATGTTTAATGGAAGACTATAATACATCAGTCAATGACTTTAAAAATTGATGCATAAGCTCTCAAAAACCATATATTTCAGAAATTAATATTAGGAGTATAGTTTGTTTCAACATTCACCTTTATATATTTAAATAAAAGAAGCGCCAACTTTTGGCGCTTCCCGTTAGATATAAATCCCAGCAATTTTAACTCAAGACTTATTTTCAGGGATCAGTTATCCGCTACATTTTAAAGAATTTACTTGTATAGCACTTACTATTATGGTTTATCGTAATGAAATAGTAACCAGGATGTAAATCGCCAATATCGATTATCGGATTTTGCTCATTGATCTCAATACTCTTAATAATTACTCCCGCTAGAGTATAAATCCGGATCACAATACTGTTTTGATCAATCTCAGTTAACTCAATAAACAATTCATCGTAAGCAGGATTGGGATATACGTTGATAGCTGCATTGCCAGCAGCATCGGTAACTGATTCTCTATCGACTTCTACGCTCTTATAAGCGTTAAATCCGATATAACCAGCGCAATGCAACCATTCACTATATGAACCACCGCAGGAACCATCTTGCCAAACTCCGGTATTGGTTGATTGATCTTCTGCCTGCCAGGTTGAACCATCAACCTGAATGTAATCAACCTGTACATCCCTGACTGTACCATCATCATTATCAAATTCCACATTTATTGCACCACCTAAGTCAGTAGAAGTGGTATAATTTTGATAACTGGTTGATAATGTCCATGATGCAATAGTTGTACCACCTACAATGAGGCTAATATGTTCACTTCCATCAGTACCACGGGCTCTTACAGTAATACTATAGTCGTTTGTTCCGCTACCACCACAATTGCTGGCAGCTGAACCTTCACCTGAAGGAGTACCGCTTGTATTAGTAATGTATAATTTATCAAGCTCTGTTCCGTCTTCACGATAAGCAATGGTAAGCGTATGGCTTCCGGCACTCAGGTTATAACTCATAACGGCATTACCATTATCAGCATCATGTACTTCATCCCAATGCCATGAAGAACCACTGGCAATATTGTTCCATCTGATCCATGCTCCACCATCCATACGTACCCAGTACGAATCATCACTTGCAGAAGGAGCAATTACCCTTCCCCATATTGTATAACTTCCGTTTTCATCTACATCAAAGTCATAGGTTATATGACCACTGGTACTCGTAGGAGCACTGCTTGTACTGTTATTTCCTGATTGAATAGTTACATACTCATCATTGGAAGCATTTCCATCAGATGGCGTATTCCATAATGAACCCACATTGCCACATTCGGCTTCTAACCAGACATGAACATCGCCACCTGTACTTCCGGCATTAACAGTAATAATTACATCATCCGTATCGGTTGCACCGTCGTTATCGGTAACCGTTAATGTTATGGTATGTGTTCCAACAGAAAGATTAACGGAAGGATTGACTCCTGATGCAATCTGGCTTCCACCTTCTCTCCAAATGTATGAAGTAATAGAACCATCGGGATCATCACTGCCCGATCCGTTCAAAGTAACAGATTCACTACCGCTGTTATCACTATCCGTGACGGTTTGATTTGAACCGGCATTGGCAACAGGAGGCTGGTTTACAGCAGTGCAATTATTGGCTGCATCTCCTTCACCTGATGGAGTATCACCAGTATTGGTTATGTAAATCTTATCCAGCTGTGTACCGTCTTCACGATAGGCAACAGTTAGTGTATGATTGCCGGCACTCAGATTAAATGAAACAACCTGATTGTTATTGTCTGCATCATGAACTTCATCCCAATGCCATGAAGAGCCGCTGGCTATATTGTTCCATCTGATCCATGCTCCACCATCCATACGTACCCAGTACGAATCATCACTTGCAGAAGGAGCAATTACCCTTCCCCATATTGTATAACTTCCGTTTTCATCTACATCAAAGTCATAGGTTATATGACCACTGGTACTCGTAGGAGCACTGCTTGTACTGTTATTTCCTGATTGAATAGTTACATACTCATCATTGGAAGCATTTCCATCAGATGGCGTATTCCATAATGAACCCACATTGCCACATTCGGCTTCTAACCAGACATGAACATCGCCACCTGTACTTCCGGCATTAACAGTAATAATTACATCATCCGTATCGGTTGCACCGTCGTTATCGGTAACCGTTAATGTTATGGTATGTGTTCCAACAGAAAGATTAACAGATGGAGTAGCTCCTGAAGCAATCTGGCTTCCACCTTCTCTCCAGATGTATGAGGTAATAGAGCCATCGGGATCACTACTGCCCGAACCATTCAGGGTAACAGATTCACTACCGCTGTTATCACTATCCGTGACGGTTTGATTTGATCCGGCATCTGCTATAGGTGGATCATTTTGAACGCCTTCATTCACGGTAATTATCACATCATCCGTATCGGTTGCACCGTCGTTATCGGTAACCGTTAATGTTATGGTATGTGTTCCAACAGAAAGATTAAC
>CAYMQP010000146.1:0-3073 GCA_964392505.1 uncultured Bacteroidales bacterium | reverse complement strand
ACTATCCGTGACGGTTTGATTTGATCCGGCATCTGCTATAGGTGGATCATTTTGAGTGCTTCCTCCTATAGTTCCAACAAAAGTAGACACACTATAGCCGGCTAAAGAATTGGACATTGAACTACCGCCGCTAACTGAACCTCTGTTGGCAACATTACTACTACTTGTAGTTTCATACTTTGTAATGTTGTTCACTTCACCACCTGAAAAGTTAAACGTAATACTTCTGGAAGATGAGTTTCTGTTAATAGCAACAATAACCACATCGTCTCCATTTTTATATGCAGTCACATAAACATTAGATGTTGGTGAGTGGGTGGCATTAATTCTTACATATCCGGGACGCACAAATTTTGAAAAGTGGCTCATAATATAACCTCTTTTAGTAACATTACCACTTTCGTCAATCAGGCCGTAACTCCTCCTTATATACCACCATATGTAGGCGCTATAATTGTTTGCCATACAATTGCTAATTTCAACACCGGCATCCAGAGCATCTGGCCATTGATTTCCACTGATACTGCTGTTGGTGTAATGCTCGGTCATCCAGTGTTCTTTTGAAAAACTGGTAGGACTACCACCATAAAGATGATCAGCATAAATATCCAACTGCGATGAAGAAGATAAAGTATTATACCAATCGCTTTTGGGATGAACGGTTTCAGGAGCAATTACCCTGACAGGAATAACCGATGCATTATTGTTCAGAAAAGTTCGCATTTGTGAGGATGACCATCCGCACGATTCATAATCTGGAACATAATCCGGCTCGTTCTGAACCGATATGGCATAGAGGGATGCACCATTTGAAGACATGTAATCACAAAAATCACGAAGATAATTGGCATAAGCACTATAAGATGAAGAACTTAACGATCCACCAACAGTGCTGTTGTTCGTTTTCATTGATGCCGGAGGCGACCAAGGTGTTGCGAATACAATTGCTCCATGATTTTTAGCCCTTTGGGCAGTAGTAACTTCACCACTCCAATCGCCACTGTTAGGAGGTACACTAATACGCAAAATAGTCAAGCCAATCTGGCCGGAACCGTTACCAAAAGCCTTATCCGCCTGGGCAGAGGTCAGATCTGCTATCCAACGGGGAAAATTCATTCCTCCAAAGCCTCTGATAGTTTGTCTTTGGCTTCCCAGATCTATATTTGAGGTCTGGGAAAATGCATAAGCTGATATCAGCCATATGCCAATACAGCATAAGATAGTTTTGAGCTTAATTCTTTTCATTCGGGTTAGTTTTTAGAGGTTAATAAAAGTCTAATAGATTTACGAATGTAACTAATCAAAGTGAAAAAACGATATAATTTTTCATTAATCCCTTTGAAAATTGATGCATCGTAATGGTTTGTAGATTGGTTGCAGCCTATAGGACGATAAAATCCATCCATGGATTCGTTATATGACTTTAACCCTATAAATAAAGAATCCCGGTTTCGAAAATGTGTAACCGGGATTTCCAAAATAGTATTGTACATAATAACGTCGATCAGTAAATTAGATACTTATCAACTAAAAAACAAAATTATTTTTCGATTATTGGGTCATAACTTATAGTTTCTAAATGCAACAATTCTTATTTATTGAACTGTTATCTTTCTATGATAATACCCATTTCCGTTGAAGAGTCTAACAATATATACACCGGCAGGAACATTAAGTTGAATATCAATAGAGGACAAGGTGCGGACATCGGCAGCCATGATTTGATTGCCATTGATATCAAGAACCACTATCGATATTATATCCTGCATATCGTCAATCGTGAAGTAACCTTCATTGGCCGGATTTGGATAGATCCGTATGTTTTCGGCACCTGATATTCTTCCAATAGCATCAACCTGGTTCGATATGGTTATGTCCATCTGATCCGAAAGTACCGAATCTAGTTCCAGTGACCTCCCTGTTACTGTAACTGTACCATCGGTGTGGGCTGTAAGTAATCCATTCTGGTCGATTGAGGCTATTTGAGAATTGCTAACCGTCCAATGCACAGTTTGCAGCGTTGCAGTATCCGGGAGAACTTCTGCCAGCATCTGCAATGTGCCGTTATCCGTATTTATGGATGATGCGCCGGTTGAGGTGGAAATTGTAACAGATTCGTTAGGTACGAATTCATCTTTCAGATAAGCTCTTAACCAAAGTAAAGCAGGACGTTCAACACCATTCGCATCAACCAGGTATGCTCCCTGAGCAGTTCGCCACATACCGGGCCGGAATCCCCACAGGGTAATCCCTTTAACGGCAGGGTGTTCCCAGAGTAACGGGAATATATTCATATAATTATGTACCTGCTGCAAATCAGTCAGTCCATCAAGATCAAATTCGCTTATATAAATAGGCAATCCTGTACTTGCCAGGGTATCAAGGTTTCTTAAATAGGTGGCATTTGATGCTGTCCATTCAAAGCCGTGACCCTGAATACCGATTCCGTCGATAAGCGAATCGTTCTCCTGTAATAAATGTATCAGGTGAAGGTAGTTGTCAGTTGTAGTGTTATTATTTATAATACTATAATCGTTGAGCAGTAACATAGTAGTATCCGGAAATATATTTCGGGCCAGACGGAACGATTCAATCACCCAATCCCAACCGGTAACACCAGGTCCTCCAAGTGCTCCGTAATATCCACCATCATCCGGATCGTTCTGATCATCCGGTGGATCATGAAGGGGTTCGTTTACTACATCAATCATATCCATTAATGGGTATCTGTCTGCAACAGCAGTAAACCATTCTACAATTTCATCATGTTGTTCTGCCGAATCCAGCGCTCCTATCCAATGCGGTTGCTGGTTACCCCATATCAGCGTGTGATCCTTAAAAACAAAATCGCTATCCATTGCTACCTTGTATGCCGAATCCAGATCGGTCCAAAACATATTATCTCGGGTTCCTTCCACCCATCCCCATTTTCCTCCGTTTCCCGGGGTAACCTGGTTCCAGTATCCTGCAAAATCCCTTCTGGAATCAGGGCCATAAGCACATCCCAGAAATTTATCCAGACCATAGGCCAGCGGAGGCCATGCAGTTTCTTCACCCGGAGGATATATGGATC
>CAYMQP010000145.1:0-9535 GCA_964392505.1 uncultured Bacteroidales bacterium | reverse complement strand
CATACCCGTTTTATAAAAACAGTATTTTTCTGGCAGTGTTATCCTGTGTGTTATGGTCGACTGCATTTGTCGGTATCAAAATTGGTTTGCATTATACTTCACCGCTTCAGTTTGCCGGAATTCGATTTATGATCTCAGGTTTGCTAATCGTGCCATTTTGTAAAGACATTAGGAAGAATGTAAGGCTTGTAAGGAAAAATGTAATCAGGGTACTGCTAATAAGTCTTTTTCAAACAGCCATATTATATACTTTTTTTTACCAGGGAATAAATCATACACCAGCAGCTATAGCGGCCATAGTTGTAGGTGGCGGACCACTTTTTGTGGCCTTTCTGGCACATTTTATTACAGGCCGCGATCCGCTTACTACTCGCAAAATTATTGCCTTGCTCATCGGTTTTACCGGTATTGTTCTGCTGGCACTGGTAAAAGAAAATACTATAACCAACCGCTTAACTTTAGTTTCGGGAATAATTATGCTGATTATCGGTAATTTTGCCGGAAGCTATGGTAATATATTAGTTTCACAAAGTCGAACAGGAATCTCACCGGTATTTTTGAATGCATTTCAGATATTTACAGGAGGTTTACTAATACTGATTATTTCATTGTTTCTTGAGAATGTAAATTTCAGCATCAAACCGCTTCCTTACTATATCTCGTTAGGCTGGTTAAGCTTCATTTCGGCTGCAGCTTTTTCTTTCTGGTTTATAGTACTTAATCGAAATGAGGTGAAAGTTTCGGAAATTAATGTCTGGAAATTCATAATACCGTTACTAGGTGCTATACTCAGCTGGCTTATCATTCCCGGTGAAAAGCCTGAGTGGCATACGCTTTCGGGTATGATACTAATCGCCACAGCTATTATAATTATCTATGCCCGTTTTTCCAAAAAGGCAATAAAAACAGAGAATTAATACTATTGTTTTATTATTCCCATTTGTTGCATAAGTAAGAATGCATTCATTTTAGTAGTAACTCCTTCGCACAGTATATAATCGAAAGAGATATCGGCGTGATCAATCTCAACTTCAAAACACATGTTTTTTATTTTCTCAGGGTATTTTTGTTCAATAGTTGCTAAATTCAAATCGTGAGTTGCCAGCAATCCTGTTCCCTTTAGCTCGATAATTTGCTCCATTACCTCAAACGACCCTTTTTGTTTATCGGCGGAATTAGTTCCTTTTAGTATTTCATCGAGTATAATGAACAATTTTTCTCCTGCTCTTAATCTGTCGAGCATTTCTTTTAAACGGCGTAATTCGGCATAAAAATAAGATTCGTGTTTATTGAGCGAATCGCTAGTACGCATGCTGCTGAATACTCTTATGGGTCTGAAAATGAATGATTCAGCACATACAGGCGCTCCGGTCATAGCCAGTATTATATTTATAGCAACCGTTCGAAGAAATGTGCTTTTACCTGCCATGTTAGCTCCGGTGATGATGGTAAAATTTCCCTGTTTCTCAATAGCAAAATCGTTACAAACTCGCTCATCTTGAGGAATTAAAATATGACCCAACTTTGTAGCATCCAGAATTATTTGATTGGAAATAAGAGGATAAGTCAGGTGTGGGTGGTTAAAGGCAAAATTAGCCAGACTAACAAAAACATCGAACCTGGCCAGGGTATCAATCCAGATCTCAAAATTGTTACCCTTCGTGTTTTTCCATTGCTCAAGGCGAATCATGCACTGTAAATCCCACAACAATAAACCTTCGAGAAATATAGCCACCAGAATATTTAGGCGATTATCAAAAGCCGACAGAATTTTTACCAGCGATTTAATGGAGCTTGCAGCCGATATCTTTCCTTTGTTAAGTATTTCGTTTATCATAGTAAGCTCTTTTCCAGTATATCGTCCTTTTTCGATATAATTAATAAGTTGTTGATATTTCCTCAGAGCTTCGAGTCGCTTACCAAGTTTGTCGTGTTCGGCCGAATTATGCCTTAGTTGTTTACCTATAATAAGTAACTGGGAAATAAATAATGCAATGAATAACCCTCGAAATAATGGAATAAAAAAGGCTAGTATAATAGAAACGAGGGTGATGAAAGGTAAAATTTTAGCCAGCCAAAGAATTCCTTTTCGTGAAAGATAATAAGCTGGTTCGTCGATCCATCGGCCAATGATTTGAACATCTTGTTCATTATCAGTACTTATATTGCCTGCTGCTCTGAAATCCTGCAATAAATTCGGCATTTGAACAAGTTCTTTAACGGCAACCTGTTTTTCGAGAATTATTTCAGTATCGAGTGTCTCTTTTATAAGCATTTCAGCCAGTAAGTTTCTTCCATAAGAAGTGACGGTTCGGTTGATAAATTGATAAATTGAACCGTTTCCAAAAAGATCCATATCGTAACTATAAGTATGCGACGTATCGATAAACTCGTTACCCGGATAATATATATCAAATTCATAATTCAATGCCTTGATTTCCTCGGAATTGATCATCTCCAGTGCCTGTATATGTTTTAATTCCCCGCGCTTCCGTAAATGTATTTTAATAATAATCAGAAAAGTGGTTATAGTAATGCTAGTGAGTATTATTCCAATCAAGAGTTTATTTGGAATCAGATAAAATATGCAAAAGAATATAGAAAGGAAAATAAGCAGCCTAGTAAAAGCTAACCAGTTAATAAATCTACTTATACTGAATGATTTATTTCTCAGAGTTTGAAGATTGTTTTTATAGTATTCTTCAGGTATTGTCATTCGTTACATTTTTATTGCTTCCACATTCAGCGAAGCATTGTGCTCAGTATAATATGTTCTTTCCGTACCAAAATTCCAGGTCCAAGTTTGCCAATATTTGCCGGCTGGCAACATACAAAAAAACAATGATTTTTTTCCTACAATTGCATTCTGATCTTTAATCATTCCTATCCGACATAGTATTTTCATCGAAATTACCGGATTAACTTCATTACCTGTCGTCCCTTTTATTGTCATTATACTATTCCATCCTTGCTATACGTATTTAGATTGTCCGTCGTTAAAATAAAATTCTTCCTTATTTTGGCACATATTTAATAAAAACGATTATAAAAACTCTGTCTGGAATGTAATTTTATATATTAAAATATAATATTTTATCAGTCTATAGGGCAACTATTATAAGGCTTAAATTAACAGGTTATTTTAAATTCATCGAAATAAAATTGCTATTTATGTAATTGTGAATATTTTTTACTAATATGGATAAACCAAGTTGATAACTTTCCGTATACGATTTCGAAGTATATCAGAGAGTTCATAATTTGGCATAGTAGTTGTAAAACCTTATTTAAACCAAAACAAATTAATATGAATAGTATTAAAAATCTGAAAGCTATATTCATACTTACCGTATTAGTAATTTCACTTAATGCTGCAGGACAAGCGGTACTAGATACGATAATAAAGATTGAAGGGAAAGTAATGGCAGTTGATGTGACAAAGGTGACTCCCTTGTATGTGAGTTTTATTGTACCCGGAAGTCCCGATGCATACACCATGGAGCGAAAGGAAATTCAAAAGATTATTTATAAAAATGGACGGGTAGACGAATTCAACAAACCGGTTTTTGAACTTGTCGATGATTATTCATGGGAAGCTGTATGGCTAACGGAAGACAAAAAAGATGTTGCCGAACTATACCGGCGTGGAAAAGCAAGCGCAAAATCGCCAGCAAGTTCAAGAAGTCCAAAAGCTGCTAAAAAAAATGCCATTATACGACTTCAAAAAAAGGCAGCAGCTATGAAGGGTACAGTGATCCTTGTTACGAAAAAACAAACAACCGGTGGTTATGGAGAATATCCCGGATATTATATAGAAGGGATCGTATACGGTTTGGAACCCTTAGCTGAAGATGAAATAGAAGGTTTTGATTCCGATTCACCTATCGAAGGAAGTGTAGTGTACTAATACGATATATATACTTGATACCTGATTAAAGGAAGCTACTCAACTAGCTTCCTTTTTTATTGAAAAAATTATAAAATACACCTTTAAAAAAGAGATTGCATTATTTCTGTGATTTGGCTATCAGTAAACCGCCCGGATGCTTCAAAGATCTCTTTAATTAGATAATAATCAAAAGGTATATCAGTAAATCGCTCCAGTAGATTATTCCATGTATTTGTTGCAAAAGAATTATTAATTGTCACTTCTTTTATTAATCCCTTTTCGACATAAAAAACAAGTTCACAATGTTGACCGTTAATTCGAGCCTCAATGTGTACCTGAAAAGGTGGTGAATAAAAATAGATCCATTCGGTTGTACTGTACTTCTCTTTCCGTAATGTGTTAACAATATCTAATTCCTGTCCATTCAATGAATAATTGTTTTTTATTTGATAATACTTTCGTATAAATTGGTTTAACTCTGTTGTGAAATCCTCCATTGATAAACTATGTTTTAGAAAAGTAACAATATTGCCTGCGTTCGAGCGGTTCGATTGCACTGCTTTATCAGCAAACCTCCCTGGAACTATCTTAATAGCTTCTGCGAGTTCAATTAAATTGGCATCGAATAGCAAAGTGCCATGATGAAGTACCCGTTGTTTAAAAATGTGCTCTGCATTCCCCGATATTTTTATTCCTTTAATCAGTAAATCGTTATGATTTCCGATTTCAGCCTCAAGTCCCAGAGTTTTTAAATAGTCTATTACAGGAGTAACAAATTTCTGAAAATTGACCATTTTCCCTGGTTCCCCATTCATGATGAAAGTGAAATTTAAATTCCCCGCTCCATGGTATACTGTACCACCTCCTGAAAGACGCCGCGCCACACGAATATTATTCTGCCGGATATAAGTATGATTAATCTCGGCCCACGTATTTTGATGTTTCCCAACCACAACGGAAGTTTCCGACTGCCAAAGCATGAAGAAATCTTCCGTTTTCTTTTTAAGTAGAAACTCCTCGAGGGCAAGATTAAAATAAATATCTCTGGTATTACTTAAAATACTCAGCATCTTTAGATTTCCTGTAAGGAATAATTTACTATTTTAACTAATCGAAAATAATATCCCCAAAAATATAATTAAATGGAAAAGCTTGTTGAACGTTTCCTGAAGTATGTTAAAATAAATACGCAATCGAATGAAAAATCGGAGAGTTGTCCTAGTACTCCGGAACAAATGGAGTTTGCCAAAATGCTTGCTGAAGAATTAAAATCAATTGGACTAAAAGATGTCGAAGTCGATGAAAACGGATATGTAATGGCCACCCTGCCAGCTAATATAAAAAAAGATGTTCCAATAATTGGATTTATCGCCCATATTGATACCAGTCCGGATTTTACGGGAGAAAATGTGAATCCCCAGCTAATAGAAAACTATCATGGTAAAAACATTACGTTACATGCTAAGAAGAATGTAGTTCTTTCGCCTCGTGAATTTCCAGCTCTTAATAACTATATCGAACAACCAATTATTACCACCGATGGCACCACATTGCTTGGTGCCGACAATAAAGCAGGTGTTGCCGAAATTATTACTGCTATGGAATTAATCATAAAAAGTAAGAAAATCAAACACGGCAAACTACGTATTGCTTTTACACCTGACGAGGAGATAGGCCGGGGTGCAAATAAATTCGATTTGAAGAAATTCGGGGCACAATTTGCATATACTATTGATGGCGGACCTATTGGAGAATTGGAGTATGAAAATTTTAATGCTGCCAGTGCACGCATAAGCATTCAGGGTCAGAATGTTCATCCTGGAACAGCAAAAAACAAAATGAAGAATTCAATGCATATTGCATTAGAACTCGAAGGTATGTTACCCCAGAATGAAAAACCCGAATACACCGAAGGGTATGAGGGCTTTTATCACATGACCGAATTTCATGGCAATGTTGATCACACCAAACTGCATTACATTATTCGTGATCACGACAAGAAAGAATTTGCTAAAAAGAAAGACCTTTTAATCAAAATTGTCGATCATTTGAATATGAAATATGGGACTGGTACAGTTAAAATCACCATGATCGATCAATATTATAATATGCGGGAAAAAATTGAACCTGAATTTCATATTATTAAGCTGGCTATGAAAGCTATGGATGCAGCAGGAGTAACTCCAAAGGTTAAGCCTATTAGGGGTGGTACCGATGGAGCTCGCTTATCGTATATGGGATTACCCTGCCCAAATATTTTTTCCGGCGGTCATAACTTTCATAGCCGTTACGAATATATACCTGTTCGTTCCATGGAAAAAGCTGTTCAGGTAATTGTTAAACTGGCTGAACTTAATGCTAAAAAACTAAAACTTTAGCTTCCGATAGCAGCATTTAATTGCTGGTAGTAAATCAAGATTATTTTAAAACAGTTCCGATATTAAAATTAAATCCCGCTATAATAAGCGGGATTTTATGTTTAGAACCTATATATAAAGAACTACAGGTATGCAGTTCGAAGGATTTTTCAATTAACCAGTTTGTTGCTGACCCTGTGCATTCTGATCAATTTCAGCTCCCTTAACTTTATCATCTTTTGATAGCCCTGATACTACTTCGATATTAATACCATCGGAAAGACCGGTTTCAATATATCGTTTTTCAAAAACCTGTGGAGCCGTTTCTATCTCAACATAAGCTGAATCGCTTTCCTTTTCAAATGAAACCAATCCTTCAGGAATTACGAGTACACTGTCGCGCCTATCGAGTACAATATCGGCATTGGCACTATAACCTGCACGAATAAAGGCAGCTTCACTGATTGCTACTTTGGCCTTTATTTCAAACTGAACTGTACCGTTCTCTTCAACACCCTTAGGTGAAATATATTCCAGTTCGGCATCAAATTTCTGATTCTCAATAGCTCCAACTGTAAGTTCAAGCCTCATACCTTCCTTAATCTTTCCTACTTCGGTTTCATCAATTTTTCCTTCAAATATCATTTCACCCATATCGGCTACCGATGCAATAGTAGTTCCTTCATTAAAAGTATTAGCCTGTATTACCGAAGTTCCTACTTCGACCGGAACATCGAGAACCATACCTTCAATGGTGGAACGTATCAGCGTATTGGATAATTCCCCCGATTTTTTAGTGATTCCTTCCTTAACAAGCTGAAGATTATTTTCGGCAGCTTCGAGTTCTTCTAGGGCAGCATTATACTCAATCCTGTATTTCTGGAATTCAGCCTCCGGAATAACTCCCTGCTGATAAACAGCCTTTTGCCTATCATAAACTAGTTTAGCATCTTCAAGTTGCAACTGGGCTTTTTTCACTCTCGACTCGGCGCTGTTTAGTGCAACCATATCGGGAATAATTTTAACCTTCGCAATCAGATCACCTTTCCTTACAACTTCTCCTGGTTCTACATAAATTTCTTCGATAATTCCTGAAACTTGAGGTTTAATGGCTATTTCGCGCCTCGGGATAACCGAACCAGTAGCAACGGTTTTTTTCACAAGACTTGAAATAAAAGGTGTCTCTATACTATAAATCGTATCCTTCTTTTTCGATTTTTTGTATAACATGACTAGACTTCCAATGATAGCAACCGCTAATACGATTCCTAACAACGAGTAAATGACTTTTTTCATCTTTCTATTTATTTGATATACATATTTTCAATTTATATTTCCGAGCGTATAGCTTCAATAGGTTTTATCGAAACCGCGCGTTTTGCCGGTATAATTCCGGCAAAAATGCCAAAGATTATTAGTATTACCAACGCTGATATAGCTACTTTAAAATCAACTTCGGGATTCATGAACATTACTTCATTTGAAGCAGAAGAGCCAATGGCTTTATTTACAAGTTCAACCACATAAATTCCAAATGACATCCCAATCAATCCGGCAAGCGAGGTTAAGAATACTGATTCGGATATTACTGTGGAAATAATCTTAAAGGGAGTCGCTCCCATTGCACGTTTGATTCCGAACTCCTGGGTACGCTCATTAATAATGATAAGCATAATGTTACTCACACCAATAACTCCGGCAAGCAAAGTTCCTATACCTACAAGCCATATTAATCCGCGAATGCCTAAAAAAAGTCCGCTTATTTTTCTAAACTGTTGTCCGACATTATTGTATCCAAAAGCTCCTTTATCGTCGGGATGAACACTATGCCGCTGGGCAAGAATTGTCATAACTTCTTCCTGAATTTTATCAATATTGGCATTGGGTTTACCTACAATTGAAAAATGGTCGACAATGTTCGGGTAATTGTAGATTTGCTGTACTGTACTATAAGGAATAAAAACAATGGAGTTCTGCTCTTCGCCCCAGCCACCAGTATGTTTCGATTTATAGACTCCGACGATCTGAAAATAAATACCATTGATCTTAACGTATTTATCAACCGGTTCTTCATCCTTATTAAATAGTTCTTCATATACACGATATCCGAGCAAGGCAACTTTTCTTCTGTTTAGCTCATCCAGATCGTTGATATACCTGCCCCGGTAAATATCAACCGGGTCGACTTTATTTTCGTCAGGCATTATTCCTTCGACCCTGAAGTTACCCTTTTGATCGCCATATAGAAGAGTAGATGTAACCTGCCATCCGCCACCATGGGCTGTTGGAGTAATAATACCGATTTCAGGAACACTTCGCTTAATAGCATACATATCATCGAGTTCGAAACGGTACCAACGGTTCCTGGGAAAACCTTTATAAGGTATGGTTGTAGCCTGGCTCCAGATAAACATACTGTTTGTGGCAAAATCACCCATCCCTGAATAAACCGCATTTTCAAGACCTTTGCCCGCACCCAACATCACCATTAACATAAAGATTCCCCAGATTACACCAAATGCTGTAAGTCCGGTCCGTATCTTATTGTTTTTCAGTGTGTGAAAAATCTCCTGCCATTTATCGTAATCTATAATCATGGTTTTGTTTTTTATTCATCGTGCAGAGCAACAACAGGTTTGATATTAGCTGCTTTTCGGGCAGGTATGTAGCCTGCTATAGCTCCGGCAACAACAATCATAATAGTTGCTCCAATAGCCATGGTGAAATCTACTCCAGGATTTCTGAAGAATTGTGAAGCAGGCATAGCTTTTGCTACCATCTCAACTAATAAAACTCCCATTACTAAGCCAAAATATCCCGCTATACCAGTAATAAGAATAGATTCCTGAAGGATCATCCATATAATAGAAGAGGGTCGTGCGCCAATCGCTTTCCTGATTCCTATCTCTTTGGTTCGTTCTTTCACAACAATCAGCATGATATTACTTACTCCCACTATTCCTGCAACAATTGTAAAAATGCCGATTATCAGAACGAATATATTGATCCCCTTAAAAAGAGCCTGCATTTTTTTAAAATTTTCAAGTGCATTCCAACTCCACATTGCGCGTGTGTCATCAGGATCGAAGCTATGTTTTTTTGCCATCTGAAGTCTGATTCTGTCAATCATTTGGGTTGCTTCCTCTACCGTGGCATCGCCTGCTGTAAATGATATAGAACCTATCCTGTTTTTAGTAATGAAAGTTTTTTGGGCAATTGAAATAGGTATATACAAACGCTTGGTTTCCCCTTCGTGAATATCGTCGAAAACTCCAATAACCTTAAACGG
>CAYMQP010000144.1:0-9562 GCA_964392505.1 uncultured Bacteroidales bacterium | reverse complement strand
GGTATACTGATTGCTATAGTTGGTCTATTCATGTCGCAAGTTGCCAGATTTCCAAAAATCAATGTATTCAATAGCGTTAAATGACCTATACAGCCGAATCGATTAAGCAGATGAATGCAAAAGCTTTAGCTGGTTATAAAAGAACCAGAGAATTTATTTATCGTCTCAATCGCTTACCATCGGGCAAGCTTGACAACATAATGCGAGATCAACATAATCAGGAATTTCGGCAAATTAATTGTCTGGAATGTGCCAATTGCTGCAAAACCATAAGTCCGGGTATATACTATAGCGATATAAAACGTTTGGGGATAGCTCTTAAAATGAAAGTTACTGATATTATTTCTACATATCTAGTTCTCGACGATGAAGGAGTTTATGGTTTCAAACAAACGCCATGCCCATTTCTTGATGAAAATAATTATTGCGCTATCTATGAGTCACGACCGAAAGCGTGCCGGGAATACCCACATACAAATCGTAAACGATTTTATCAATTATTTGATATTACCGCTCTTAATACCAAGGTATGTCCGGCTGTATTTAATATAATAGAGCGCTTGAAATTGATTTTTAGATGATTATTTCCTGTGATCAATTCCATAATAGTCTAATTGAAGTTCTATTAATATGCGGTTGCAGCCAATTCTTGACTAATACTAAAAAAATAGTTACTTCGTTTTAAGGATTTGAGAACATATTCGACCAATATTTATATTTTTACTGGAACTACTTTTGATTTTTAGAAAATTTAATGACGCGATACTTATATACCCTCTTAATAACACTTGGTTGTATACAACTTCCTGCTCAAACAGGAGGTACTCATATCTGGGCATTTTTAAATACTCCAGTTTCTTCGCGTGGTACAGCACTTGGAGGACAGCAAATCAGTATATTCGACAATGATGTAAATCTAGTGCATTTCAATCCCTCGCTTCTGAACGGCTCCATGTCGAATCATGTCAGCCTGAGTTTTGCCGATTACCTTGCCGATATACGATATGCTTATGCTGCCTATGCTCGCACATTTGAGGGAATAGGTAATTTTGGCCTTGGCATTCATCATATCGATTATGGTGAATTTACAGAAGCCGATGTTTATGGCAATATTCTGGGAACTTTCAACCATGTTTACGATTATTCCATTAATGCATTCTATTCACGCGCTATTCTTGATAGTCTTTTACAGGTTGGAGGAACCATGAAGGCTATAGGCTCGAAATATGAATTCAGGAATGCATTTGGTTTAGCTATCGATGCCGGAATAACTTATTATAATCCCGAATTACTATTTACGGCAGCACTGGTTATAAAAAACCTGGGGACCCATATTGAACCTTATTATCTTAGTTCCGAAAGAGAAACCTTACCTTTCGAAATACAGCTCGGTATATCGCAAAAGCTTAAACATGCTCCCTTTCGTTTATCGATTCTTTTCCGTAACCTCGAAACCCCTAACCTTCAGTATGAAACAGAAGAAGATTTAGCTGATAATGTAGATCCCTTCACTGGTGAAACCGTTAAAGAAAATAAGCTGGCTGAATTTGGCGATAATCTGATGCGTCATACGGTTTTGGGGCTTGAATTTCTGCCATTAAAAAGTTTTAGTTTTCGTATCGGTTATAATTACCGACGCAGAGAGGAGCTTAAAATACCTGATAAACCCGGGGCAGTTGGATTTTCATGGGGATTTGGTCTGAAAATATACAAATTCAATATTAATTACGCCCGTGCTCGTTATCACCTAGCAGCTGTCACCAACCATTTTACAATTAGTATTAACCTAAACGAATTCAGTAATAAGTACTAATTTTGAGTATCATCAATCTGTTTCATGATATCCCTCAAAAAGAAAATCATCGTTGCTATTGACGGGTATTCATCCTGTGGTAAAAGTAGTTTTGCTAAATTGATTGCATACGATCTTGGTTATTTGTATCTCGATAGTGGATCTATGTATCGGGCAGTTGCTCTTTTTGCCCTCAATAAAGGTTATATCGAGAAAAAACAGATCAATCAGGCTGAATTAATAAAAAGTCTTCCGGAAATCCATATTAGTTTTAACCACAAAAAAGGAGACAATCATATTTTATTAAACGATAAAAATATTGAGAGTGAAATACGCAGTGTCGAGGTTTCATCGATGGCAAGTACGATCAGTAAGATAGCCGAAGTTCGCAGCCTGCTCGTGAGAATGCAGCAGGATATGGGAAAAGAAAAAGGGATGGTTATGGATGGACGCGATATTGGCACAGTAGTATTTCCCAACGCCGAAATTAAAATATTTATGACTGCTGATATGAACGTAAGAGCAAAGCGCAGGTATGACGAATTGATTTCGAAGGGAATACCAGTCAGTTTTGAAGAAGTTCTGGAAGATATTAAAACACGCGACAATCAGGATAAAAATAGAGAAATCAGTCCACTGCGGCAGGCTGAAGATGCCACCCTGCTCGATAACAGCTATATGACTTTCGACGATCAGATGAATTGGTTCCATCAGCTTTTAACTGACAGAAAATTGTTGGCACAACAGTAGATATGGAAATTATAATCGATCCGAAATCGGGATTTTGTTTTGGTGTGAAACGGGCCATAAATCTGGCTGAAAAAGAAATCGCAAAAGGTAAAACGTTATATTGCCTGGGTGAAATTGTTCATAATGAAGAAGAAGTTCGGCGGCTTCACAATCTGGGTATTAAATTTATCGATCGGAAAACTTTTTACTCGCTTTCACACTGCAAAGTAATGATCAGAGCTCATGGTGAACCGCCGGAGGTTTATCAATATGCCAAAGAAAACAGTATAGAAATAATTGATGCAACATGCCCTGTTGTCCTCAAACTGCAAGACAGGATTCGAGGTGCCCAAATGACGAATCCAAAGGCTCAGATTGTAATTTATGGTCGTTCCGATCATCCTGAGGTAGTTGGTCTGCGCGGTCAGGTTGATAATTCAATTATTGTTGAATCAGTTGAAGATATTACTAAGGTGGCTTTTACAAAACCTGTATTTCTTTTCGCTCAGACTACAAAAGATAAAAGTATTTATGCTGCAATTAAGAAGAAAATTGTTGAGGAATTACTACAGGCAGGACTTTCGGAAGAAGATCTGGTTGTATATAATTCCATATGCGGTCAGGTAGCTAATCGGGCTCCCTGGCTCATTGAATTTAGCAAAACTGTCGATTGCTTGATTTTTGTCGGAGGTAAATCGAGCTCAAACAGTAAAATATTATTTGAAGCTTGCCGACAGAGTAATCCTAATGCATTTTTCATTACTAAATCTGACGATATCGAGTACCTATCTCTCAGAAATTATCAGAAAATTGGTATCACAGGCGCTACCTCAACCCCTTCGTGGCTTATCGAAGAAGTTGCTCAACAAATCCAGCAAGACTTTCAATAGAAAATAACCTGGAAAATTATTGGTGAAATTAGTTTTAATTATCTTGTTACATCAGGTAATTCGTATTTTCACAATCTGAAACTTAAACTAATAAGTTATAAATAATGCAACAGGAGTCGTTACAGTATGCTGATATAATCATTCCTTTAACGGTTCCGCAATATTATACCTATTCTATTCCCGATCATTTTAAAGAGAAAGTGACAACAGGAATACGTGTTGCTGTAGCAATCGGAAAACGAAAAATTTATTCCGGAATAATTCGAAAATTGCACAATTCACCACCCGAAGGATACAAGATTAATCCAATACTTTCGATCCTTGACGACAAACCGTTGGTTAGTGAACAGCAGATGGAATTCTGGGAATGGCTGGCTAATTATTACATGTGTACACCTGGCGAAGTATATCGAGCGGCTATACCTTCGGATTTGAAACTTGAGAGCGAAACGCAGATTTATGCCTGTAATATCGATAGTACAATAATTCTTACCAAAACCGAATATGGAATATTTAAAGCGGTAGAGCAGCTACCTGGAATTTCTATTCATAAATTGGCTACAACTGTGGGTCGAAAAAATATAATGCCTGTAGTAAAAGACCTTATCGAAAAAAAATTTGTATCCATTAAAGAAAACCTGGTTGAAAACTATAAGCCCCGCACGCAGGATTATATACTTCTCTCTGAACCTTTCAGAAAACCAGATGCTCTACAGGAACTGTTAAATAAATTAGAGAAGAGAGCAAAGAAACAGGCAAGCCTGCTAATGGAATTCCTTCATCTGACTGGTTATAACCATGAGTCCGATCATCCAAAAATAGCGAAAGATAAATTATTGAATTCAGCAAATATTTCTTCATCCATCCTAAAAGCATTGATTGATAAGGGGGTGTTCTTTATTGAAAGTGAAGAAATAAGCCGATTGAAAGGTCCATCAATACCATCGCGTAAACCCTATGCGCTAAATGAAAACCAGACCAGAGCCCATGTTAAAATACTCGATGAATTTCAATCGAAAAATGTAGTATTGTTGCATGGAGTAACATCAAGTGGAAAGACTGAAATCTACATTCATTTGATCGAACATGTCATCCGACAGCAAAAACAAGTATTGTATCTGCTTCCTGAAATTGCCCTCACTGCTCAAATAATTCAGCGTTTGCAAAGTGTTTTTGGCAATAGAGTTGGAGTGTATCACTCAAAATTCTCCGATGCCGAACGTGTTGAAGTATATGAGAATCTTTGCGGCATCAGGAGAAAGGATAGTCCGGAATATCAAATAATTCTGGGAGTCCGCTCATCGGTATTTTTACCTTTTACAAACCTGGGATTGATTATTGTCGACGAAGAGCATGAAAATACCTATAAGCAATTCGATCCTGCTCCCCGGTATAATGCAAGAGATGCAGCTGTTGTGCTAGCTTCTTTACATAGTGCTAAGGTATTAATGGGAACGGCCACACCTTCATTCGAAAGTTATCTGAATGCTGTAAACGGAAGATATGGTCTGGTAGAGCTTCATGACCGATATCTTGACATCCGGCTTCCGGAAATGAATATTATTGATATGCGCGAAGCCAGAAGAAGAAGGATGGTTTATACGCATTTTTCACAACCACTTATTAATGCCATTAAGGACACATTACTAAAAAAAGAACAAGTGATTCTTTTTCAAAACCGCCGGGGATTTTCACCCTATGTTGAATGTAACGATTGTGGGTGGATCCCATATTGTAAAAATTGCGATGTAAGTCTGACCTATCACAAAAAATCGAATCGTCTGAATTGCCATTACTGTGGATATAACATCACATATCCCAATGAATGCAGTTCCTGTGGAAGCTCGAATATTAAAACACGAGGTTTCGGTACCGAAAAAGTTGAAGATGAAGTAGCAATTCTCTTTCCGGAAGCTACTATAGCGCGTATGGATTTGGATACAACCAGGAGCCGAAGGTCGTATGAAAAAATAATAACCGATTTTGAAAACCGGAAAATTGATATCCTTATCGGCACACAAATGATTTCAAAAGGGCTTGATTTTGATAATGTACGAGTAGTGGGCATACTGAATGCCGATAATATGCTTAATTTCCCGGATTTTCGATCGTTTGAAAGAAGCTATCAGCTTATGTCGCAGGTTAGCGGGAGAGCAGGAAGAAAAAAAGAACAAGGAAAGGTAATTATTCAAACAAATGATCCAAAGCATATCGTAATCCAGTATTTGCTTGAAAATAATTACAAAGGATTTTTTCAACAACAGTATGAAGAGCGTAAAAAATTCAAATATCCACCTTACTGTAGATTACTTAAACTAACACTCCGACATAAAAAACTACCTGTAGTATCAAAGGCAGCAAAACATCTGGCAACCGAACTCAGAAAATCGCTGGGTGAACGCATAGTAGGCCCTGAATTTCCCCTAATTAGCCGACTTTTTAATTATCATAGTAAGTGTATTTTGGTTAAGATTGAGAGAGACAAACACTTTTCGGAACGTCGACAACTCATCCGCGAAGCTATCGATAAAACCATGATACAAGCTGAATTTCGCAGTTTACAAGTAATTACCGATGCTGATCCATACAACTAAGCAACTAATTATTTGCCTGAAAAGGAAAAATCCCTTTGGCTTACTTAACCATGCCAATATTTTGATTAACATTGCTGCGCCAAAAAAGATATTTTTCAAAACACAGTAATTGAAACTCTCAGTGAAGATAAAGCCCTTCTTTTGTACTGTTTTATTTTTTTATATAAGTTTTCAGCTTAATTCTCAGGTATTTAACTCTCAAAAAGATTCTCTGATTGTCGACAGATTCTATCAAGGTCTTTACGATTATAAATTTAGCACAGCTGATTCAGTGCTGCAGAACATAAGAAATAACAATATTTCGCCTAAAATCAGCAATTTATTGTATATAAGCTACAACTGGTGGCAGATTATTTCGGGCGAAAACGATCAAGACAACATTGACAGTCTTTTTAAAAAAATCGATTTCAATATTGAACTGATTAAATCAAATACTGGGAAATCAGAACCGACCCAGGAAGAATTCATTCAGCTAATATTTCTTTATTCCTATAAATCGCGACTTAATAACTACCAGAGTAATCGTTTGGCAAGTTTCAGTGCATTTAAGCAAAGTTTTAACTATTTTGAAGAGCTTATTCCATGCGATTCGGGGTATTGCGATATGTATAATTTCATTGCAGGTATGTATTACGCTTTGGGAGGACACCTGCATGAACAATTTTCACCTATTTTCATTTTTGGTCTTAACCGGGATTACGCTGATACTGAAAAAGGTTATCAGTTATTGAACCAATGCACTTATTCAAAAAATAAGCAAATCCAGGTTGAGAGTATTTATTTTCTGATGAAACTGTATTTCGAAGTTCAGGATGATCCCGTATCGGCTGCAAAATATTCCGTGAAACTGGTAAATATGTATCCCGACAATCTGGTCTTCAGATTTAATCATTTTTTAGCTCTGAATGAGCAGAAAAAAACTACCGAAGCTGAAATGGAATATCAAAAACTAATTCAGTATTCCGAAATAAATAAACAACTTACATTAAAGCAAAAAAAACATTTCAGGGAGGAATATGAAAAACTTAAAAAGTAATTATAAAGCTAATTAAATATTCGAACTAATTTCGAGAAGGTAATTACATCGACTCGAGTAATTTGAGTACCACCCTATTGGCGTTTTCCGATGCCACATTCAAGAATTTTTCAACATCCAAATTAGCATTCTTATCGGCTGAGTCGCTTATGCTGCGAATAATAATGAAGGGGAGATTATATTGATAGCAGATTTGTGCCACTGCTGCACCTTCCATTTCGACCGCATCGGCCATGAATCGGTTAATCAGTTCCTTCTTCTTGACTTCCGATGCAACAAACACATCACCCGTTGCAATGATTCCTGTCAAGACCTTTGGTTGAAATTCCTGTCCTCCGATTTCGTATAATTTCAGTTTAATAGTTGATAAGCTTTCACCTAATATCCGGAACATACTAGAATCTGATTCATAGAAAATCGGGTTTGTTTTCCCTGTGATTGGACTTGATATCGAATAACTCACAAGCGTATCAGGGTATATAAAATTCAGGTCGTGTTGGACACATTTCTTGGCAATTATAACATCGGTAGGTTTCAGAACAGGATTTAATCCTCCAGCAATTCCTGTAAAAATTACTTTCGATGGATTGAAATGATCGATAAGTAATGTAGTAGTCATGGCAGCATTTACCTTTCCAATACCTGTAAATGCCATTACAACTTCCTGATCTTTAAGCCTGCCAGTAATAAATCGAATTCCGCCCGCTTTAATAATCTGTTTATTTTCCAGACTATCTTCCAACATTTGGATTTCATCGGCAAAGGCACCCAGAATAGCGATGGGTTCCTCCGTATTATTGATTTCTCTTGTACAACCGGTGATACAAACAATTAACAAGAGAAAAAGTATCAGATAAAAAAATACAATTGCTTTTTTCATGATTTTTAAATCTAAATAAAATTATTGTAAAAGCATATAAGGAATTAAAATTACTGCTAGAGCTCCACTTTACCAATTTTTCTCATAAGCAATAATATTTCTTGTTGTCTACGATACATATAGGCCGTAGGCCTGGCAGGGTTTCTTTTTTGCGGATTAGGCAGGCTGATAGCGATCATGGCAGCTTCGCTTTTTGTAAGTTTCGAAGCAGGTTTATGATAATAATGTTGTGCCGCTGCCTCAACTCCATAAATACCGGGACCCATTTCTATTATATTCAGATACATTTCCATGATGCGTTTTTTGCTCCAGCAAGTTTCGATAAGAAGGGTGAAATACACCTCAAATCCTTTCCTGACATAGGTTCTGGCAGGCCACAGAAAAATATTCTTAGCCGTTTGTTGCGAAATGGTACTGGCTCCGCGTTTGCGTTTCGTACTTTTCTTATTATATACCTTTGCCTTACGAATGGCACCAAAATCAATTCCAAAGTGTTTAGTAAACCGATTATCCTCCGAGGCAATTACGGCATGATACATGTGATTTGAAATTTGCTCCAGTGGAATCCACTGATATTTAAAGACAACTTCTTGGCCCTCTTTTTTTTGTTCGAATTTACGCTTAACCATGAGAGGTGTGCGACGTGGATGGGTAAATGAAAAACATAATGTGAAATAAATGGAAATTCCAATAAATGTATAGATTAAGGCTTTAAAAAACGTAATCGTTAAAAAAAGAATTTTCCTATAATCCAGCGATCTAGTCCAGCGAATATAGCGCATACCCTACTATAATCGGTTTTATAATAAAGTATGTAAATATACCTGAAAATTAAAATTGAACAACTGTTTTTATGCCGTTATAGCGGATAACCTTATCGGGATCTTCGCATATTTCAATACCTGTTCCGTGATCCTCTTTAACCAGGATTACATTTATAGTTCTTTCTTCAAGCATTCCCGGAAATTCACCCTTTCGTTCACCAATTGTCAAAGTTTTGGCATTATCATTCCATATAAAGTTAATCGTTGTATATATGCCTTTTTCGTAATTATAATTATCATTTTCATCTTCATAAAGTACAAAATCCCCATCGGCTCCAGAATATATTCTTAACTCGAGAGGATCGGCAGATTTTTCAGTGGAATACTGGAGAAATGGTCCCATTGGTACAATTGAACCTGCTTTAGCATATAAGGGAATTATTTCGATAGGTGCATCGGCAATAAGGTTTTGTCCTCCTTCCAGCTTTTTTCCTGTCCAGAAATCAATCCATTTTGTTTTCCCGGGAAGATAAACCTCTCGTTTTTCAACCCGAGGTTCTTTGGTATTTTCTTTTTTAAAAATAGTGGGTGTTTTCCAGTAAAGTTGCATACGGGCTGCACCTGTAGAATTGTTTTCGGTTTCCAGAATGAAACTGTATTCTTTACCGGCTTGCAGGTATTGTTTTTCAGTATATTGCTCAACGCTGGAATATACTATGTTGAGGGTGTCGCCATCTAAGATTATACGTTTGGCATCGAAACTTTTTAGATGAAACTGGTGGGGACCGGTTTCATCGGGGATAATTTTAGCCTCCCAACGTAACGAAAACATTGAATCAGTAACATAATCGGGGCGACCTGTATACCAGAACAAATC
>CAYMQP010000143.1:0-9578 GCA_964392505.1 uncultured Bacteroidales bacterium | reverse complement strand
ACTATAAGTTTTTAAATCATTACGAAGGAAGCTATACACGTCAGATTCTCAATGAAGCGCTAGCCCTCTTTTTAAAACTCTGGCCTTATTTAATAGTGGGTATCCTTTTAACTGTGTTCATTAAATTATTCATAAACCGTAATCTTATTGCTCAATTTTTCACACGAAACACAAATTTATCTGTTACCCTTGCTGCATTAACAGGAGTTATTGCCCCTTTAGGTAGCTATATAGTAATTCCCCTTGCGGCCGGACTTTTTTTAGTAGGTGTACCACTTCCGGTATTAATGGCCCTGTTGATTTCTTCTCCTCTCATCGATCCGAATTTATTTATGCTAACCGCAGGAACATTCGGATTTGAAATGGCAATTGCGCGCATAGTAGCTGCGTTTCTTTTAGGACTGGCAGCAGGCTGGATTACACAATGGTCTATCAATCACAATATAGTGAAGCTTAAGAGCATTATTAAATCAAATAAAACCAATCTATATTCCTTAGACAGTGCTTATGAATTGAATCGTACTTTCGGTTATTTTATTCGCGAACTATATAAAATGACACTTTTTATCAGTAAATACTTTTTTCTGGCCATAATACTTGCTGCAGCTATAAAAATAATGACACCTCCGAATTTGATGATCCAGATTTTTATAGGAAATGAATTTCTTTCCGTACTAATATCTACTGGAGCAGGAATTCCTTTTTACGTTTGTGGCGGAGCGGCCATTCCAGTTGTTGAGCAACTAGCTGAGCTCGGTTTAAATAAAGGTGCCGTGCTTGCATTTTTTATTTCGGGACCGGTGACTAAAATATCGAATCTCCTTTTAATGTATACAATTTTCAGGATTAGAGTATTTTTATTCTATATATTCTGCGGTATTTTTGGTGCTATTATTCTTGGTTTTTTTTATTCATTGCTTTAGTTATGAATTATAATTATTTTATTAAGGTTTAATCCATTTACCATGACAATTAAAATAAGAAAAAAACATTTTTTCACCTCGATAGTGATCACCCTGGCTGCAACCCTAATTTGCTGGGATTTAGCAACTTCACTCAAATATGCTCAGGAAGAGGGGACTTTTCGTTTTGAGTCGGAATTTGATGCTGTTACTGCAGCCACAACTAAAGTGGCTATTGTCCCATCGGATTATAGTGAATTAAATGATCCCGTTTCCCGCGATACTGATCCTTCATACTCTCAAATTGAAGATATGGTGCGAAAAGCTATTGAATTGCAGGGTGGGCTCGATTGGGTAATTGATACAAACGACAAAGTAATGATTAAAGTTAATCTGGTTGGTGAAGATAGCCCCTCGGGCGAAGGTGAAAATACCGATGTAAGGGTCGTAAAAGCATTGATAAAAATAATTGACGAGCACACAAATGGTAATTGCGAAATAGTTATTGCCGAAGGTACAGCACGAACCAACGATGAAGTTGATGCTGTTGGTAGTGTATGGGACAATTCAGGTTATCAGGATTTGTTAACCGATCCTTATTTGGATAGTATTAATTTCCGTCTTTTCAACCTAAACAAGACATATGAGCAAACCCTTGAAGTAACTCTTGGCAATAAAGCCACTGCAGCGCCGCACGAAGGTCGTTACCATGTACATGAAGAAGAAATAGATGCTGATGTATATATTTCGGTTCCTGTGCTGAAAATCCACAACACGGGTATTACCTGTGCATTAAAAAATCAGATTGGAACTGCTCCTGGTTGTTACTATGGTTACAATAAAACGAAGGGCAGTACTTATTATGGAGGTCTGGTTCACGATGTTGACCATCGTCGATGGACAACCGAAGAAATTGTTGACTTATGCACAATTGCCGATATAGATTTTGTTGTTGTAGATGCCATAATGTGCCTCGAAAAATATAAAACCTACGACGAGATCAACCCCAACCAGGTACGTTTCAATACCATAGTCGCTACAGCCGATCCTGTAGCTGCCGACCATGTATGTTCTCGTCTGTTTTTCCTCAATCCCGATGATATTGCCCATATTACCCTGGCTGAAAAAATAGGATTAGGAACAAACAATCCAGAAAATATAATCTTGGTTGGAGCCCCTGTAGACGAAGTAAAAAAACAGGTTAAAAAGAATTCTTCCGAAAATGGTAAATTCGGTCAAAGTAACCGCACATGGTTGCTTTCTCCCTATTTCTCTTCGACCGATATCGAGGAAGAACTTATTCCGGGTGAAGATGCCTTAAAGCCTGTAGCAGGTGAAAATGGTTGGTCAGAACCAGTATACTTTTTCGATGATCGTATTGACCTGCTAAGCTTTTATAACGGTTTGGAAGATATTATAAGTTATGCTTTTACCTATTTTTCCTCTCCTACTGATCAACAGGCTGAACTTTGGCTGGGAACTCACGAAGATATGAAGGTATATATCAATGGTAACGAAGTTTATTCATTTTCCGGAATAAATGTCTATGGCGATGATGACCTGTATACAAACATTGTCGATATCGAAATTCAGGAAGGTGAAAATACATTAATGGTTAAAACGCTCAATAAATATAATGATTACAGTTTTGCCCTGAACATCTGTGAAGTTGAAGATAATAGTAATTATTTCGGTAACAGGATTACTGGATTAAAGTTTTATACAACCTCGAAAGATACCTCTGTGATAGATTTACAGAACAATTTTAAATTGACATACGAAAACACTATACGTTGCTATCCGAATCCGGTAATAAATTATGCAATCATCGAATATAACAATCCCTCAAGAGAATTAGTCAGGATTGATATTTATGATCTTTCAGGTAACCTCGTGGCAAATCTGGTAAATGAAATAATGAATCCCGGATTGCACCGGTTTATCTGGAAAATTCATAAACAATCGTATAATGTTAAAACAGGAGTTTATTTCTGTGTAGTTAGAGCTGGAAACAGAAGCTCGGGCATAAAACTTCTGGTTGAATGACATCAGGGATTCACCTGCCGTAATTTTGCCCGAATAATTTTACCTGACTCGGATAACATGGTGTCGTCCCACCCTCCTTTTGTATTTGCGCCTGGCAAAAGAATCGCCGATGTTTCTTCTTTGTCTACAACCGACCAGTTACACCAGCTTATTTTATGTTCTTCCATAAACTCATACCACATTTTTAGTTCTTCGAATGCAATGGGACCATCTCCATTCGATTCACAGGTTCCGTATTCAGTTACCCATAGAGGTAAGCCTTTATCAAGAGCAATTGAAGCCTTATCTCGTAACCATTGTATATGTGTGCCGGCATAAAAATGCAGTGTATAGGCAACATTATCATCCTCTAAAGGTTTTTGTGCAGCTTCATCAACATCCTGCGACCAGGCAGGAGTTCCAGCCAGAATTATATTATCCGGATCGTATTGGCGTATGGCAGCTATAACTTTTTCGTGGTATGGTCTTACAACTTTTTTCCACGAAACTTTTAAAGGTTCATTATAAATCTCGTACAATACATTGGGTTTATTCCCGTATCGCCGGGCTATTTCTGTAAAGAATTCGATAGCTTCATCGATTTCTTTATCAGCTCGATGAGAATGCCAATCTACTATGACATAAATTCCAAGATCGATACATGCATCAATAACGGAAGTTATCTTTTGCATCTCTTCTTTGGGATGCTCAATGTACCCGTTAGGATATATGCCCATAGCTGTACGGATTATCTCACAATGCCAGTCATCACGAAGCCATTTTATGCAATCGTAATTGTAATATTTATCGATCCATTGACTCCAGAACATACTCATACCCTCCAGTACTACATCATCTCCCTGCTGGTTAACAATTTTATTTCCTTTAGTACTTAACTGACCATAATGATCGACAACACGACGGGAAGCATTATCACGGAAATCGTTTTCCTCAAAACTAAACAAGGAGACTAATAACAAAAGGATTAAAACCCTTGTTAAGGTTTTACATACATTCCTTATTTGAATTACCATCCTTATTCTCAAATGAAATATTTATATAACTACCGATCACTCGAAGTAAAAATAATTGTTTTTTCTAATTATAAAAATCGATATTAATTATTTGTCTATGAATTTATTAAGACTGCCTTGCCTGTATCCTTCGGGATCGATGTATACTTTGGTGAATCCTGTGCTTAATATTGACTGGAGTAATTCCTGATTTGTAATTTCAGCCTGTAGTTTTTTTACTTGTTCGCTCCTAACTTCAACTCGAACCTCATCATCAAAATACCGGGCGCGAACATTTCTATATCCCCTCTTAATTAAAATTTGCTCGATCTCATCAATTTGTTTTAATCGCTCAGGTGTTATTTTTGTGCCATAGGGAATACGACTGGCTAGACAGGCATAAGCATCTTTATTCCAGGTTGATAAATTTAACTTTTTACTTATAATTCTTATTTCTTCTTTCGTTAAACCCGCTTCCTGCAATGGACTACGAATATTCCTCTCAATCAAGGCTTTTTTACCAGGCCGGTAATCATGCGTATCGTCATGGTTCGACCCGTCAACAATATTCCGAAATCCTCTTGCATTTGCTTCTTTAATAAGCTGATCGAAGATAAAGCTCTTACAGAAATAACATTTCTTTCTTGAATTACTGCTGAATGTTTCATTCTGAAGAGGATTTACTTTGATTGTATAAATTTCTGCACCAATCAGTTGAGCAATATCATGGGCTTCTTGTTTTTCTCTTTCAGGTTGCAGGAGTGAATCGACATATATTCCGATCGCATTCTTACCCAGATTATCATAGGCAAGTTTAAGCAAAAGCGTACTATCGACACCTCCTGAAAAAGCAACCACAACCTTCTCTAAATCCTTCAAAATTCTTCTTACCTGATTCAGTTTCTCTTTAATTCTCACATTGTCTCCCATATCAACACTCATATTCATCAATTTTATATTGAATTCGCTTATTCGTAACCAGATAAGATAAGCACATGACTTAATTTAAAAATTAAGTCTGTATTCAAATTCTTGAATTTATATAGTAAATTGATTATCAATTTACTAAAGTATGTTATACAAACTCAACTTTAATCTGTCACCCGAATTATTCCTCCACCATGATATGAATGGTATTCTCCATTATACATGGCATCGGCTCCAACAGGACCTGTATTAAATGTTCCTTTTGAGACAACGCGAACCAAATAATAAAAATTCCTTGTACCCTTGCTTATTCCAGTAAAGAATATAATTCGGTCATCACGAATATCGGCATATTCAGCAGTACTTCGACTATATGGAAATCTCATACCGGAAGGAAGTACTGTTAATCGTGGATTTTCTATTTCGAAACAGGCCGGTAATATATCGGAAATTGCTACATTTTCAACATATTGACTAGTAAGCCCTGTAAGAGACACGCATACCAAAACCAGATCGTTCTGCTTAAAAGTATTATCTGTTACAAGTTGGCCATTACGATCATAATAGGTCCTCCGGACTTTCAGATAGCTATCTTCTTCAAGATACGAGCCATCAACAGTAATTCCTTCCGTCTCCCAGTAATAGTAAAGCTGGCCAGTACCTTCAGTTATTAATTCAACCGGCTTGTTTCCAACAGCTTTCAGGCCGATATTTACATCGGAGTTATCAAAATTCTGAATGGTTTTACCATTCACTTTTATGGAACCTTTTATATCGCTCCGAGCAGCAATACGTGCTATCTTACCCATAGCCAGAAAGGAGAAAGTTCGTTCCTGTGTGTTCAGATATCGTGATTTCTTAAGTGCGTCTGAAATGTGTTTGGCCATGATACCTACCTGTGAATGTTGTGGATCGATTTCCAGCAAAACATTTAATGCAAGTGCTTCATCGCGTACATAAGAATAAAAACTGCCTCCAAAACTGGTATTTGATTTTTCACCCTCGAAAGCCACTGGTAGAACTTCACGGGCTTTATTCCTATTGCCTGTTAAGGCATACGCCGCAGATAACATATATTTACAGTCGAGACTCATCTGGTTAGGTCGGGAACGATAATAATTTAGCAAACTTGTTGGTTTTTCTCCTGCCAGGGATAACACATAAAGCGAATAAATAGCTTCTTTAGGAGCAATTTGTTTTCTTTGATTATAGTTATAATAATATATAACCAATTCTTTCTTTTGGAGTCTCTTTTTTAAATACTTTAATAACAGATTTAAAAAACTCTCATCCACTTCAAAACCGGCTTTCTTTGCTTCGAGTGCAAAATGGGCAGCATAGGCCGATCCCCACCATGTTTCCGAACCTCCTCCGGGCCAATAAGTAAGCCCTCCGTTGTAAAGTTGCATAAGTTTTATCCTATCAAGCGCATACTGAACATTACGTATAGCATCGCTCTGAGCATTTTTGTTGGTAAAGAGGGTGTTTACCAAATCGCCGAAGTAGATTTGCGGAAAAGCACTGGAAATAGTCTGCTCAACACAACCATATGGATATCGGACAAGGTAGTCAAGACTTTTAGAATACTGCACTAAAGGATTCTTGCTGATGATCAGTTTTCCATCAGTACTGCTGGCAATAAATCGTTCGTTTTCGATCGGGATTTTAACACTTTTACCTGCTGGTAATGTGCCACTTCCTGAACGTTTTTGTAATGGTGAAGCCGGACGAACACTGATATCGGTTGTATTAATAAACGTTTCGCCAAGTGCCTGGGCTTCAACAATTACTTTCGAAGGTCCAATCTCTTTTTTAGCCTCAATCTCAAAGAGTAATTCTACTTCTTTTGAAGGTCCAATACTAATAGAACCAGTCGATTTAGATGTGATGGCTAATGGTCCCTCAAGTTTAAGACTGGTTTTACATCGTGTTTCTTTATCGGTGGTGTTGGTAAGTATTACTGGTACTTTTACTTTATCGCCCGGACTCAGAAACCTTGGCAGAGCAACACTAATGACCAGCGGATCGGCAATTTTCATATTCTTATGGGCAGCTCCGAAAATCTGACCATTATACCCCACCGCCATAATACGTAGGTCGCCAGAGAACTGAGGAATATTAATCTCATAGGTTGCTTCTCCTCTACTATTGGTTTCGATTATACCACTCCAGAATGAAACCAGCTTAACACGATCGCTCTGCATCGGATTCAAACGCTTTTCCATCTCAGCCATGTCACCTCCCGTATGGCTGCGAACCATTCCAATTTCAGGAAAAAGGTATGGATATACATTACTTGTTTTTACTCCTAGAGCTCGTTTCTGATAATAATACTTATAAGGATCGGGAGTGCTATATCCAGCCACCTGCAATATTCCCTCATCAACCACAGCCAATGTTAATGCACTATTCGGTTTTGCCTTTACCTTAATTTTTTGTTTTTCATTCGCTCTCGATTTTTCAACCGTTTCAATTTTTATAGGCATTTTATACGAAGGATTATCGACTTTAAGCGAGGCATACCCATGCGCAACTGTTAATGGTATATCCGTTTCTTCATGAGGTCTGAAGAGGGTGGCACCAATATATATATTGGGTAAATATTCCTCTTTAATATCAAGGGAAAACGATGCGGCCCTCTTATCTGTTTCGACATAAAAATGATCGATTACTTTATCCGTCTCAATGGTTATGAGCAATTTACCCGTGAAAGGAGCTTTGAGGAGAATATTGGCTTTATCGCCAATCTGGTATTTTTCTTTGTCAGTTTCAATATCAATTTGTCCCTCTTTGTCTACTTTAAAAGAGCTATAACTTGTATAACCCCAACCGTAAGCATAAAGATTCCGACGAACATATGTGGAAACACCCGGGGCAGAAATCCGCAATTCATATTGACCTGACAAATCGGGAATAAAGCCAAATGTAGTTGATGTTTCATTAATAGTAATTTTCTTGTTTTGTAACACTTTTTCAACCGTTTCTGAACGATATCTGAAATATCCTCCCGATTTTGAAAGTACGGTTTTGTATTCGTACCTGATAAGTTTAACCTGGGCTTCAACACCTGTAAGTGCTTCACCTTTTTTATCGACAGCAACCAGATCGAATTTTACAGGTTGATTGGTCCTCACCCAGTAATTATCCGTTTTTACGCCGAAGAAAACATCCTGAGTATAGATATATAATTGTTTTAATCGGTTTACCGGGCGGCCTGTTTCATCAAAAACGGTAGCAAACACATCCGATCGTAAAATACCCATATTTTTATATTCAATCGGTATATCAAAAATCTCCATAGCTTTTCCATCTTCATCGGTTGTATTTTGTCGAAATATATTACTGAATGAAGAACGAACACCTTCGATATAGTAATAATAACCCCTGTTCTTTTCTGGATAGAAATTAATTCGCTGCGTCGACATTTCAACTTCATAATTTTTACCACTGGCAGGCGGACCAAAAAAGTTTTGGGCAGCGATCCCTACCTTTATACTCTCGCCCGGTTTAAAATCTGTGTTATTAATCGAGAGATCGACTTTGATCCGATCGGGCATAAATTCCTCTATTTTAATAATCTTTGAACCTATCAATACCTCGTGACTTGTGTATATATTAGCCACATAGGAACCTGTCTGAGCTGAAGAAGGTAAAAATATCTGTGATTCAAATGATCCGAATTCATTAAGTGTTTTTCGTAAGGTTTTATAGGTTCGTCCATTGGGCGCAATAAATTTAAGTATCAAAGGAAGATTATCTGGAATTTTCCATGAATCGTCGCGTACAATCGCCGATATATTTATAGTTTCACCGGGGCGGTATAAATCACGGTCGCCATAGATGAAAGCCTCAAGTTCTGCCGGATTTGGGTATTTGCCACCTACATCAAATCGTGATGTATTAATCCGGGTCTGGTCAAGTGGAATAACGTTATAATCCTTATCCAATTGAGCTGTGATCATTGAAGTAGCAAATCCGGGGGCTTTCAGATCGGAAAATTCATATACGGCCACCCCGTTTGCATCGGTCTTAGCAGAATGTACAACCTGATTATTCAGTCCAATAAAACGTAAATTGACATTAGATAAGGGCTGGGCCGTTTTTATTGAATTAGCAAAAACGGTAATCTGGTTTTTTCCTTCTTTTACTATAAGACCGATATCGGATATAGCTACCAGTTTCGTTGCCCTTAGCCAATATTTATCAGTCGAACGTACTTCGATAACATACACACCTTTATTATCAGCCAGTTTATCTTCAAAATCGAGTGTTAATACCCGGTTTGATCCCTTTCGGGGAAGGGTATTCGATTCAACTTCCTTCTCGTAAATAATATCTCCCAAATTCCCGATATTTCGATTGTTGTAATAATAGTAATCGTCATATTCATAATCGTAATAATAATAATCGTCGTACTGCCTTTTACCTAAATAACTTAGCAGGTTGTTTTCATAAATTTTTGAAATGGTAATCTGAACTTTGGGAACATTCAATATCGTTACCTGAATATTTCGAGAACCACGTCCCGAAAGGTAATATTCATTTTCATCCATAAAACGAATGGTAGGTTCAACCTCTCCAAACGAGACGGGTTGTGAAAAATCGTATTTCAGTACACCGTCAATTCTACCTTCTAAACCTTTAACAAGAGTTATTTCATATTGCTGATCCACACTGAAATTTTCACTTTTAATTAGTATATATCCCGGTT